>JBEKNT010000021.1:0-30296 GCA_049522565.1 Acetobacteraceae bacterium | reverse complement strand
ACCCCTCCCCCCGCCCCCCTCCCACAAGGGGAGGGGGAGAATTTTTCTCCCCATGCCCTGCCTTTCCCCACCACGCTGGAAGCGCTGGCGACTGGCCGTTGGTGGTGGCTAGGGCCTGGCATTCGGCTGATGCCGCTGGCGCGCCGTGACGCCTCCGGCACCCGGCTGGATCTGATCCGTGTCGCACCCGGCATGGCGCTGCCCGGCCACGGCCATACCGGCCAGGAAATGGCTTGCATCCTTCAAGGTGGCTATGCCGACGAGACCGGCGACTACAATGCCTTCGACATTGCCGAGGGCGATCCCGCGCTGGAGCACACGCCGGTCGCCTCGCCTGGTCCCGAGTGCATCTGCCTGATCGCGACCACGGGGCGGCTGCGCGCGCACACCTGGCTGGCACGGCTGGTGCAACCGTTGGTCGGTGTCTGAGTGCGGGGCTTCCATGCGGCGGCGCTCCTGCTGATGTTGCTGGTCGCAGCCTGCTCGCCGACCGCGGTGCTGAACGCGCTGGCGCCGCGCAACGGCATCACGGTGACTCGCGACATCCCGTATGGCGACGGTCCGCGTCAAACACTGGATGTCTATGCACCGCGACCGACCGCAACGCCGGCGCCGGTTGTGGTGTTCTTCTATGGCGGCAACTGGGATTCCGGTGCGAAGGCGATGTATCGTTTTGTCGGCGCCGCGATGGCCGCGCGCGGCGTGCTGACGGTGATCCCGGATTACCGGCTGTATCCGCAGGTGCGCTTTCCCGCGTTCATGTACGATGCCGCCGCGGCGGTCGCCTGGACGCGCTCGACCATCGCGCAATTCGGCGGTGAGCCGCATCGGCTGTTCTTCATGGGCCACTCGGCCGGCGGCCAGATCGCCACATTGCTCGCGCTGGATTCCACCTATCTGCGGTCGGTTTATCTGTCGCCGCCGCGCGACGTGTGCGGTGTGATCGGCCTGGCGGGACCATACGACTTCCTGCCACTGCACGACGACGAATTGAAGACGATCTTTGGTCCGGAAGTGGAGCGGCCGCGCTCGCAGCCGATCAACTACGTATCGCCGCAGGCGCCGCCGATGCTGCTGCTGGCGGGACGCGACGACGACACGGTGGACCCCGGCAACACGCTGCGGCTCGCCGCACGGCTGCGCGCCGCGGGTGCCGATGTGCGGGACGAATTGTATTTCGGCATCGGTCACAAGGCGCTGATCGCCGCGTTCGCGCGACCGCTGGGGTTCCTGGCGCCCGTACGCGAGGCCGCCGTGCGTTTCGTCGAGCACCACGGACCGTGTGGCGGCTGATGCTGGCGCTGGTGATCGGCGTGTCGGTGGGGCTGGCGATCGCCATGACGATCGCCTGGCTCGTGCAGCGGCAGACGAATAATGCAGGCTGGGTGGACGTCGTTTGGAGCTTTGCGCTCGGCGCGGCCGGCGTGGTCTATGCCTTATGGCCGTTGCACGCGGTCGGGCCGACAGCACGGCAGTTGCTGGTCGCCGTGCTGGTCGCCGCGTGGTCGTTGCGGCTCGGGCTGCACATCGCCGCGCGCACCACGCATGGCGCAGAGGATGCCCGCTATGCGCAATTCCGTCGCGATTGGGGCGATGCATTCCAACGCCGCATGTTCTGGTTCCTGCAAATCCAGGCGGCCGCGGCGGCACTGCTGGCAGTGTCCGTGTTGCTCGCCGCACGCAATCCCCGGCCGCTGTCGCTGCTTGATACCGCGGGGTTGGCGGTGCTGCTGGTGGCGATTGCCGGCGAGGCGGTGGCCGATCGGCAACTGCGCCGATTCCGCGCGGATCCGGGCAACCAGGGGCAGGTTTGCGACATTGGGCTGTGGAGTTGGTCGCGCCATCCGAACTACTTTTTCGAATGGCTCGGCTGGGTCGCCTATGCATTGCTTGCGATCGACCCGGTGGGTGAATTTGCCTGGGGCTGGCTGGCCCTTTCCGCACCGGCATTCATGTATTGGCTGCTGGTGCACGTGTCGGGCGTGCCGCCGCTGGAGCAGCAGATGCTGCGCTCGCGCGGCGCGGCGTATCGCGAGTACCAGGCGCGCGTCAGTGCCTTCATTCCGCTTCCTCCAGCGAGGTCATCATGAACCTTGTCGCAGCAGCGACCCGAGCGGTCGAACGCGTTCCATTGCCTGACAGCATCACTCGCGCCGGCATCGCGCTGCTGGTGGAGCGCACCAGCCGCCGTCTGGAGCAGGTCGATCGCTCGGTGGAACGCGCATTTGCGGCGGCGATGACAGGGTATCCGATCGCGCTGCACCCGGACGATGCCAACGCACAGCACTATGAGCTGCCGCCGGCATTCTTCGCACACATCCTGGGGCCACGGCGAAAATACTCGTGTTGCCTGTTCGATGGCGCGACGACCCTGGCCGCAGCGGAGGAGCGTGCGCTGGCGCAGACCGCGGCGCATGCCGGGTTGCAAGACGGGCAGCGGATTTTGGAACTGGGCTGTGGCTGGGGATCGCTGACGTTGTGGATGGCAGAGCAATTCCCGCGGTCGGAGATCGTTGCGGTGTCCAACTCGCGCCCACAGCGCGCGCATATCGAGGCGGAGGCGGCGCGGCGCGGCCTGCACAACGTGCGCGTGCTGACTGCCGACATGAACGTGTTCGAAGCGGATACGCGGTTCGACCGTGTGGTGTCGGTGGAGATGTTTGAGCACATCTCGAACTGGCCGGCCTTGCTGGCGCGGGTGCATGGCTGGCTGGATCGCCGGGGATTGTTGTTCCTGCATGTGTTCAGCCATCGGGCGATGCCATACCGCTTCGATCGGGATGACAAGGCCGACTGGATCGCACAGCACTTCTTTACCGGCGGCGTAATGCCGAGCCATGGGTTGATCTGGGAGCTGGACGAGCGATTCGTGGTGGAAGCGGACTGGCGTTGGAGCGGCGTGCATTATCGCCGCACCGCAGAGCACTGGCTGGAGAACTTCGACGCCAATGCTGCGGCGATCGGCGTGGTCCTGCGCGACGTTTACGGCAATCGGGCGGCGCTTTGGGCGCGTCGCTGGCGGCTGTTCTTCCTGGCAACTGCCGGGCTGTTTGCTGCCCGCAACGGAACCGAGTGGGGCATCAGCCACTACGCGCTGCGACCGCGCTGAGCATGACCGGCTGGCTGCGCCGCTATGCCGCGCATCCCGATCCGGCCACTGCGGCGACCAACCTGGTGGCGCTGGTCGTCGCGGGAAACGGTCCGTTCTATCCGCTGTACGCGTTGCCGCTGATCGGCTGGGACCATAGCGGAGCATGGCTGACAATGCTGGCAAGCCCGTTCTTTGCGTCCGTGCCGGCGTTGTCGCGCCGGCATTGCTGCGCCGGCCGTGCGGCTCTGCCGGCGATCGGCATCGTGAACACGGTTTGGTGCTCGGCGCTGTTGGGGTCTGCGTCTGCCGTGGGATTGTTTCTGCTGCCATGCATCGTGTTGGCGACGCTGCTGTTCCGTGACAAGGAGCGGTGGCTGATGCTGTTGTTGATCGGCGCCGCGCTCGGCGCTCAGGTTTGGCTGACGGAGTTTCCGTTTGTTGGCCTGATGCATTTAAGTGACGCGCAGAATGCAGCAATGGCGCGGCTCGACGCGATCAGTGTAACGACGTTGAGTGGATTTGTTGCGCTGCAATTGGCGACTGTTCTGCGAGGAGCAAACCTCTCCCGCGCATCGGGGAAGGGCGAGACGCGTGATCGGCGAGGGTGAGGGTGATCTGGGCGGCACATTCGCTTCTGCTGCGGGGCGACCCGATCACCCTCACCCCTCGGTGCTTCGCACCTCGACCTCTCCCACTTCGTGGGCGAGGTGCACGGTATTGCCCCCAATCCGGACTTCCGGCAGAAAGACCCGCGTCCTGACCAATCCACCGGGGGAAATGTCGAATGTTGTCGCGCATCCTGCTGTTGCTGTCGCTCCTGCCATTCGCGTTCGCCGGAGGCACACATGCACAGACGGCGCCGTCCGAAATCAAAATCGGCAGCCTTTATGCCAGCTCCGGACCGTTCGCCAGCATCTCGATGCCGGTGTACTACACGCTTAAGATGTGGGTCGATCAGACCAATGCCGCGGGCGGCGTGTTCGTCAAGCCGTTCAACAAAAAGATCCCGATCAAGCTGGTCAGCTATGACGACCAGAGCAGTACGGCGACCGCCGCAACGCTGTATAACCAGCTCATCACGCAGGACAAGGTCGATCTCCTGGTCGCCGACTCCGGCTCGGTGCTGACCTCCGTGGCGGTGCCGATCGCCAAGGAACACAAGGTGTTCCTGTTCGACGTATCCGGCACCGGCGGCACGTTTTTTACCGCGGACAATCCCTATATCGCGTTGATGGCGGATCCGGTTTCCACCATCTGGCCGAAATATATCGCTGACTTTCTGAACAGCACCGGCGTGGCCGAGGGCATCAAGACGGTGGCGATCCTGTACGCCACCAACGACTTCACTACCACCCAGGCGAACGCGGTGCGCGGCTTCATCAAGGACGCCGGCAAGCTGCAGATCGTCTACGACCAGGGCGTGCCGACCACCACATCCAACTACACCGTGCTGATCAACAACATCGCCGCGAAGAACCCCGATGCGGTGCTGCATCTCGGCTACGCCGGCAACGACATTGCGTTCTTCCGCAATTTGCAGGATTCGGGCCAGAAATTCCGCTTCGTGTTTGGCATCTATCCGGGTGAAGAGCAGGATGAACTGACGAAGACGGTGGGGGTTGGCGGGCTGACCGACGTGTTCAGCTATGTGCCGCCTTCGGCTTATAACTATGCGCCGAATTTTGGACCGACGCTCGAGCAATTCCATGCGATGTGGGACAAGGCGCACCTGCCCGGTGTCGAATTCGGTGCCAATGCGATCTACGGCTACATGACGGGTCTGGTGATCGAGCGCACGCTCGCCACGACCGAAAGCCTGGACCAGATGGCGATCCACAATGCCGTGTTTGCACTGTCGGGCAAGCTGACGACGCTCGACGGCAGCTTCGCGGTGAACGAGATGGGCGCTCAGGTAGGCGAGATCACGCCGCTGGGTCAATTGCAGGCCGATGGCAAGGGCGGCCTGAAGCTGGTTGTGGTCTATCCGCCCGATCTGGTGAACGGCAAGCCGATCTTCGGTAAGTGAAGTGAGCGTTTTGCTAGCCGCTTCCTCGTCATGCCGGCCACCGGGTCAAGCGCCCGGTGGCAGGCTCCGGCCGGCATCCACGACTTGTCTGCGCGCTGCAAGGAAAGTCGTGGATGCCGGCCTGCGCCGGCATGACGTGGGGGGCCGGTGCGTCACACGCCCCGACGTCCTTCTAACGCTGGCCTGACTTCGATATGCTGTTCGGTGCGATCGCCGCGGGGCTGGTGTTCGGCCTCTACTTCACTCTGGTTGGGCTCGGCCTCAACCTGATTTTCGGCGTCATGCGGATTGTCAACCTGGCGCATGGCGACTTCCTGATGTTGGGCGGGTTTGCCGCCTACTTCCTGTTCTACCTGCTCGGCCTGCATCCTTTGGTGGCCGCGGTCGCCGTGCTCGTGGTGTTCTTCCTGGTCGGCTTGCCGATCTACTACGTCATCGTGCCGCGCCTGTTGCTGGCGCGCGATTCCGAGATGCTGTCGGTCATCCTGTTCTTCGGCCTGTCGCAAGTGATCGAGGCGCTGACCTCGATCGCCTTCGGCACCACCGAGCGTTCGATCCCCGGCCGCGTGCTCGGCACCGGACCGGTCATCATCCTCGGCCAGCGACTGCCGAGCGCCTGGGTGTTCGGTGCCGCGGTTAGCGCGGTGGCGGTCGGGCTGGTCTATTTGTATCTGTACCGCACGCGGCTCGGCATGCTGACGCGGGCGGTGATGGTCAACCGTGACGAAGCGGTGGCCACCGGCATCGACGTGCATCGCGTCTCGGCCATCGCCTTCGGGATCGGCATTGCTCTGGCGGGCATCGCCGGGGTGTTCGCGCCATTCATGCTGGGCAGCGTCACGCCCTCGATCGGCGTGCAGATCAACGTTGCAGCGTTCGCAGTGATCGTCGTCGGCACGTTGGGCAATCCGCTCGGCACCGTGCTGGGCGGGGTGATCTACGGGGTGTCGCTGATGCTGATGCAGACCTATCTCAGCTCGTGGGCGGAACTGCTGCCGAACCTGCTGCTGATCGGCGTGCTGCTGATCCGTCCGGAGGGTTTGCTCGGCCGGAAGACCAGACGTGCGTAGGACCGCGGCAGAGCTTTCGCTGGGCGGCGCCGTGGTCGTGCTGATGGCGATCCTGCCGTCGATCTATTCGAACGAGCTGATGCTGTTCAATTTCGTCATGTTCTTGACGCTCGCCCAGGGGCTGAACATCATCTACGGCTTCACCGGCTACCTGCCGTTCGGCTATGTCGGCTTTTTCGGTGCGGGCGCCTATGGGTTTGCCCTGGCGGTGATGCACCTGCACTTTCCGCCCTTCGCTGCTCTCGCGCTGGGCGGCGTGGCGGCGCTGGTGGTCGCGGTGGTGCTGATCCCGTTGCTGCGGTTGTCCGGGGCCTATTTCGCCATCGCCAACCTGGCGGCGGCGCAGGCGATCTATCAGGTGATTTCCAACCCGTCGCTGGAAGACGTTACCAAAGGACCGTACGGCGTATCGTTGTCGGACGTGTTCGCGCCGCGCCTGTCGTATGCCGTCGCGCTGATGATCATGGCGGCGACGTTTGCGCTGGTGGTGTGGCTGCGCAACTCACGCTTCGGCCTGGCGTTGCAGGCGATCCGCGAGGATCCGGTCAGCGCGGCGATGGCCGGGGTGTCCGTCGTGCATGGCCGCACCATCGCCTGGCTGTTGTCGGCACTCATCGCCGGCCTGATGGGCGGGGCCTTCGCCTGGCATATTTCGGTGTTCTACCCGGAGACCGCGTTCGACATCGGCATCTCGATTTTCGCCACCGTCTTCACCCTGTTCGGCGGTCCCGCCACGCTCAGCGGTCCCTTGCTTGGCGTGGGGATCCTGTATGGGGTCTATAATGCGATCGGCATCACCGTGCCGCAGTATTTCCAGCTTATCTACGGCCTGCTGATCGTTGCGTTGGTGATGTTCCTGCCCAACGGCCTGGTGTCCCTGCTGACGCGACGAGGCATCCGTGTCCCCTGAACCGCTGCTGCGCGTCGAACAGGTGATGAAGCGGTTCGGCGGGTTCCGAGCGCTGGACGGGGTGAGTTTGTATCTGGCGCCGGGCGAGGTGCTTGGCCTGGTCGGCCCGAACGGCTCCGGCAAGACCACCTGCATCAACGTGATCTCCGGCCTGTACCCGCCGGACGAGGGACGCGTCGTGTTCGACGGTGTATCGATCGGCGGCCGGCCGTCGTATTTGCTCGCGCGACGCGGGATCAACCGGACCTACCAATCACCGAAACCGTTCCTGTCGCTGACGGTGCGCGAGAACGTGGCAGTCGCCGCAACCTATGGCCATGGCGACCGCGCCCCGGTCGATGTGCCGGGGTTGCTCGCCTCGCTGGAGCTGGATGGATTGGCGGATCGGCCGGCCGGCGATCTCAACAGTGCGCAACAGAAGACTCTCGATCTGGCGCGCGCGCTGGCGACTGCGCCGCGGCTGCTGCTGGTGGACGAACTGGCTGCCGGCCTGAACCCCGCCGAACTCGGGCGCATGGCGACTCGGTTGCGCGCCCTGGCGCAGAACGGGATGGCGCTGCTGGTGGTGGAGCATTTGATGGGCTTCATCGACCAGGTCACCGACCGGGTCATCGTGATGAATGCCGGCCGGGAGATTTTCGAAGGCACACTGCGCGCGGCGACGCAGGACCCGGATGTAATCCGCGTCTTCCTGGGGGGCGCGCATGGCTGAGCCTCTGTTGCAGGCGCGTGGAATCACCGCCGGCTACGGCAAGGTGCAGGTGCTGTGGGGCGCCGGGCTGGATGTTGCCGAGCGCGAAACCGTCGTGCTGCTGGGTGCCAACGGTGCCGGCAAGACGACGCTGCTGAAGGTGCTGTTGGGTTTGATGCCGGCATGGGCCGGCACGGTGCGCCTCGGCGCCGAGGATATCACCCGGCTGCGCACCGATCACCGGGTGCGGCGCGGCATGGCGTATATGTCTGAACTCGGCGTGTTCCCGGGCCTCACCATCGAGGAGAACATCCGCATCGGCGGCCAGTTCGTTGCCCCCGCGGTGTTGCGTCCGCGCATGCAGGAATTGTATGGCGCGTTCCCCGACCTGGCGGAACGCAAGCGCGTCCTGGCGGGCGCCCTGTCCGGCGGTCAGCGCAAAATGCTGGGGATCGCCAAGGCGCTGGCGGCCGGTCCGCGCGTGCTGGTGATGGACGAGCCTTCCGCCGGCCTGGCGCCGCTGCTGGTGCAGCAGGTGATCGAGGTGCTGGGGCGGTTCCGCACCAGCGGGCTGTCGCTGCTGATCGCGGAACAGAATGTTGCATTCCTGGATCTTGCCGATCGGGTTTTTACTCTGGAAGGCGGGCGGATCGGATTTCAGGGCACGGTCGCAGCGTTGCATGCGGACGACGCGTTGCGCCGGGCGTATTTCGGGTTGGGGTAGGACAGGGGACGGGTCGTCGAAGGCAGTGCGCGGGTCGGATTTCCATGCTGAACCGCGTGTCCCGCACATATGCCGCCCCGGATACGACCGGATTGCCGGGCTGGCGAATGCGTCGCCCGAGGGGAGCAGACGGCCAGGGCTGACACCGCGCCAGCGGTACATAGACAGACCGAACGCGTCGTATTAAGCTGGCCTGAGCTAGCTTAGTTGGGGAACTCCCATGCGGGAATTCGGCGCCTTCGAGGCGAAGAACAAGCTTGGCCATTTGCTCGACCTCGTCGAGCAGGGGGAAGAGATTACCATTACCCGTCACGGCAAGGACGTGGCGCGCCTGGTGCCCCCCCGGCCGCATGTCAGTCGAGAGGAAGCCCGCGCCGCCGTCCGACGCATCCGTGAACGTGCAGAGCAACGCAAGCTTGGTCGCTTCAACTGGTCCGAATGGAAAGCCTACCGGGATGAAGGGCGACCGTGAGTCTGGTCCTTGATAGCTCGGTCACGCTGGCCTGGATCTATAGCGACGAGACGACGGATGCGATCCGTGCGGTGTTCGATCAGGTTGCCGAGGCCGGCGCGGTCGTGCCCACCCTGTGGCGCCTGGAGGTTGCCAACAGTCTGACCGTCGCGGTCCGCCGGGGCCGCATCGATGCGGAGTATCGCCGCGCTGCCCTTGCCGATCTGGCGCTGCTGGATATCACGACGGACCAGCAAACGGATGCGCGGGCATGGAGCGAAACGCTGAGTCTCGCGGACCGCTTCCGGCTTACCCTGTATGACGCGGCCTATGTCGAGCTGGCACAACGGCGCGCACTGCCGCTTGCCACGCTCGATGACGACATGCGCGCCGCGGGCGCCAGTCTCGGCATGCGCCTGTTGGGAGGCGGATAAACACCCTCATCATCGGTAACCAGCCGGCGGCGCAGCGGCGCGCGGATATCGTGTGCGCATGGAAGACCGGCAAGCCGGAAGCCGCGACGCGGCTCGACTTCGAAAGCCTGGAGGGCGCCTGGCAACTGCTCAACGCGAAGCGCTGGGCGATCCTGCGAGCGACGGCCGGGCAAGGGCCGCTTGCCATCCGTGAGATCGCACGCCGTGTTGGCCGCGACGTGCGGGCGGTCCATAGCGACGTGCGCGCGCTGCATCTGTCTGGGGTGATCGACAAGACGCCGGAAGGGAAGATGATTCTGCCTTATGACGTGATCCGCCTGGATTTCACGTTGGATACGCAGAAGGCAGCGTGAATTAGCGTGGCAGCCGCGACGCCAGCAGCCGTGTAAGGTGTGAGCAGGAGTTTGCGTGTTGCTCTATGACCGATGATCGGTACCTGGTTTGACCTGGAGGTGTAGCGCTTGGCGCCCGGTTCAGCCTCGGCGTGATCCAGTCGTTCACGTCAAACACGACCGGAGTCGCGTTACTGCTTCTCCTGTCCGCGTTGATTGGGGTTCTGGCCTATCCGGTAACAGGGATAGTGCCTGACCGTGCCCATCACCTTTTCGGCCGCTACTACGTCGTTTATCTCGAATTTTGACAGCGACGGTGCGCCATGCGGATCGTCCCGTACCCGCGCCGTTCACCCCTCATCCTCTGCCCCAACCCACGTCTGCCCCGTCCATCCCTTCGTGTCGTAATCGGCCATGCATTGCTCCACCAGCGCCTCCATCGCCGCCATATCCCCGCCGCGCTGTGCGCCGGTCAGCGTCTGCAAGCGGATATCCTCCCATCCGCCAGCGTAGTTGCGCTCGTACAGCTCGTGCCGGCCGCCGAACTCGGTGCCCACCGCGTCCCACAGCAGTTTCATCACCTTGATCCGCTCTTCGTAGCCGATCCCGTACGACCCGCGCACGTACTGCCGCAGATAAGGTTCGATCGCCGGGTTGGCAAAATCCTTCACTGACGACGGCAGATAGATCAGCGCCGAGGTCACCGTGCGCTCGACAATATCCTTGATGCGCGGATAACAATCCGGCGCGAACACCCGGTACGCCAGGGCGGCGCGCAGTTCCGGCAGTACCGCATCGCCCTTCCAGGGGTCCGGATTGTTCGCCATGGCGTTGGACAGCGACCAGAACAGGTTGCGCCACGCCACCGCCTCGCCAAGCAGTGCCTGGTTGCCGCGCGCGTCGTCGCCGCCGGTGCAGCGCAGCGCCTTGCTCAGCAGGCCGCAGATGAAATCCAGTTTCACCGCGAAGCGCGTGCAGCCCTGGAACAGGAAGCCGTTCATGAAACCCGACCGCGGATAGAAACTCAGCACGCGGGCGGGGTCGCGGTAGATGAACACGTCCTCCCAGGGCACGAACACCTTGTCCAGCACGAAGATCGCGTCGTTCTCGTCGAACCGCGACGACAGCGGATAGTCGAACGGCGAACCGTTCAGCAATGCCGCGCGTTCATAAGACGTGCGGCAGAACAGCTTCAGGCCCGGCGCGTCGATCGGCACGATGAACATCAGCGACATGTCCAAATCTTCCGTCGCGGTCTTCGAACTCTGGCCCATGTAGTTGTAGTGCGTCATCGCCGCGGACGTGGCGACCACCTTAGCGCCGGACACGATGATGCCGCCGTCCACCTCCTTCTGCACGCTGACGAACACGTCCTTCACGTCCTCCGCGGGCTTGTGGCGGTCCACCGGAGGATTGACGATCGCGTGGTTCATGAACGGCACGGTCTCCTGCGCCCGCTTGTACCAGGTGACCGCATTTCCCGCGTAGGGGCCGTAATACTCCGCGTTGGCGCCGAGCGTGTTGGTATACGCCGCCTTGTAGTCCGGCGTGCGTCCCATCCAGCCATAGCTCAGCCGCGACCATGCTGCGATGGCGCCCTGCGCGGCGACCAGGTCCGCGCGCGAACGCGGAACGCGGAAATAGCGATGGGTGTAGCCGCCCGATCCGGTGTCGGTCGGGCAGGTCAACACGCCCTGACGCGCGGGGTCATGCAGCGCGTCGTACAACCGGGCGATCGAGCGCACCGAGTTACGAAACGCCGGATGCGCGGTGACGTCGGCGACACGCTCGCCATCGATATAGACCTCGCGACCGTCGCGCAGGCTTTGCATGTATTCGGCGCCGGTATAGGGCCGCCGCTTGTCGGCAATGACGTCCTCGGGCCGCATGCTCATTTTCCCCCGGTTGCCGCGCCAGACTGCCTCTCCCGCCCTCGCGGGAGAGGGTAGGGTGAGGGTGCATCCTGCCGCACGCGTCACCTTCACCCCACCCTCTCCCGCAAGCGCGGGAGAGCAAGTCTACCTTGCCAGCGGGTGGTGCGCCTCCACCAGCCGTTGCAGCCGTTCCGCCAGCACATGCGTGTAGATCTGCGTCGTCGCGATATCCGCATGTCCCAACAGCGTCTGCAAACTGCGCAAATCCGCGCCGCGCGCCAGCAGATGCGAGGCGAACGAATGCCTCAGCACATGCGGCGATACCCGAGCAGGGTCCAACCCGGCCGCCAGCGCCACCTGCTTGAGCAGCAGGAAGAAGCCCTGCCGCGTCATCGCTCGGCGATTGTCGCGGCCAGGGAACAGCCAGCGCCCCTCCTTGCCGGTCGCTTCCACCAGCGCGGCCGCAGCGTGTTTCGCCGACTCGGTGAGCGGCACGATGCGCTCTCTGCCCCCTTTGCCGCGGATCAGCAGCAGTGCCGCATCCCCGGCGAGCGCGCTGCGCGGCAGCGACAGCAACTCCGACACCCGCATCCCGCTGGCATAGAGGATTTCCAGCGCAGCTCGTGCGATCGCTCCCGGCCGCCCGGCACGCGTGCCGGCCGCGGCCAGCAACGCGTCCACCTCCTGCTCGCTCAGGTATTTCGGCAGCGACCGTGGCAGGCGCGGCGTGTCGAGCGAGGAGGTCGGATCGTCCGAACGCAGGGTTTCACGCAATAGAAAGCGGTGGAACTGCCGTAGCGCCGACAGTCGCCGCGCGGCGGTGCGCGGCGACAGCCCGGCCTTGCACAGGCCGGCCATATAGGCTTGCAGCGTCGCGGCATCCGCGCCGGCCACCGCTTGCCCGCGCGCGCCGGCAAAGGCGGCAAAATCCGTCAGGTCGGCTACGTACGCCGCCAGCGTGTTGCGTGCCGCGCCGCGCTCGGCGGCCAACATCTCCAGGAACGCCTCGACGTGACGATCCATTCAGTGGCTCTGGAACTTGTCGTTCGGCAGCGTCTTTTCCACCGCGTGCGGCGCCGGGTTCGGCGGGAACAGCCCGAGATACACCACGCCGCCAGCCAGCAACACCACACCGAGCGCCAGGACGAACAGGAACACGCGGATCATGGACGCTGCCAACGCTCCTCTTTCGTTGCACAAGCCGCCGTCATGGCTGCCCGCGTGGCGCTGTGCTAGCCTCGCCCGCCATGACACGCAACACCGCACTCAAGGAAGGCGTTTCCCTGCCGGAAACCGTGGCCGGGCGCAGCATCGTGCTGGTCGGGCTGATGGGCGCCGGCAAGACCTCGATCGGTCGCCGCCTCGCCGCGCGACTCGGGTTGCCGTTCCGCGACGCGGACGCCGAGATCGAGCTGGCCGCCGGCTGCACCGTCCCCGAACTGTTCTCGCGCTACGGCGAGCGCGCCTTCCGCGACGGCGAACGGCGCGTGATCCGCCGCCTGCTGGCCGGCGATCCGCTGGTGCTGGCATTCGGCGGCGGGGCGTTCATGGACCCGGAGACCCGCGCTGCCGCGCGGGCCGACGCGGTGTCGGTCTGGCTGCGCTGTCCGCTGCACACGCTGGTGCGCCGGGTGTCCGGCCGCGACCATCGGCCGTTGCTGGCGGACGGCGATCCGACCGACATCCTGCAACGCCTGATCGACCAGCGTTACCCGATCTATGCCGAGGCCGACGTCATCGTCGATTGCGGCGACGAGAGTCCCGACAGCACCACGTCGCAAGTGCTGGACGCGCTGCTGGCGTGGCAGCCGCCGCGGCGGCTTTCGGTGGTGCTGCCGTCGACCAGCTACGACGTGGTGATCGGCGACGACCTGCTGTCGCGTGCCGGTGCGTTGCTGGCACCGGTGCTGCCGCAGAAGCGCGCCGTGATCGTGACGGATGCGACGGTGGCGGAGCTGCATCTGCCCACGCTGCAACGCGGGCTTGCCGCGACCGGCATCGCCACGCAACAGATCGTCGTGCCGGTCGGCGAGACGTCGAAGAGCCTGCAATCCTACCTGTCCGTGATGAACCAGTTGCTGGAGGCGCGGGTCGAGCGGCGCACCACGGTCATCGCGCTGGGCGGCGGGGTGGTGGGCGACCTCGCGGGGTTTGCGGCGGCGACGGTTCTCCGCGGCGTGCCGTTCGTGCAGATTCCCACCACGCTGCTGGCGCAAGTGGATTCATCGGTCGGCGGCAAGACGGCGGTGAACGCACCGCAAGGCAAGAACCTGATCGGCGCATTCTACCAGCCGCGCATGGTGCTGGCCGATACCGCCACGCTGGGGACGCTGCCGCTGCGGGAACTGCGTGCCGGATATGCGGAGATCGCCAAGGCGGGCCTGATCGGTGACGCGGCATTCTTCGCCTGGTGTGAACGGCATGGCGCCGGCGTGGTCGGCGGCGATCGCGACGCGCAGGCCGAGGCGGTGAAGCGCGCCTGCGCGTTCAAGGCGGGCGTTGTCGGTGATGACGAGCGCGAGGAAAAACCCAATGACGGGCGGGCGCTGTTGAATCTCGGCCACACCTTCGGCCATGCGCTGGAGGCGGAATACGGCTACGACGGCGGGTTGCTGCATGGCGAAGGGGTCGCGGTCGGCATGGGGTTGGCGTTCAAGCTCTCGGCACGGCTGGGGCATTGTTCGCGCGAGGATGCCGAGCGGGTGGTGTCGCACGTCGCCGCGGTGGGATTGCCGGCGGAGTTGTCGATGCTGAACCGGCGGTTCTCGGCTGCGACGCTGATCGGGCACATGCGGCGCGACAAGAAAGTGCAAGACGGGGCACTGAACTTCGTGCTGGCGCGCGGGATCGGCCAGACGTTCACCGCGGCCGATGTGCCGACGACGGCAGTGACCGAACTACTGCGCGACGAGGGGTGCACCGCGTAGTCGTAAACCTTTTCGGCTCCCGCAGGAGAGGTCTTACGAAAACGTCGGCTCGTGCTCCACGCGGAACGACACCGAGCGGGCGATGAAGCACATCCGGGCCGCGTCCTCATGCAGCCGACGCGCGGTGGCTTCGTCCGAACCCGGCGCGAGCGTTGCGTGCGGCCGCAAGGTCACGCTCTCGAATTGCCCGGTACCGTCAGGCTGTTCGACCATTACGCCGACAGCGTCGTCGCGATAGGCCTGCACGACGATGGCGGCCTCGGCACAAAGATGCAGATACCAAAGCTGATGGCATGTCGAAAGCGACGCGATCAGCAGTTCCTCGGGATTCCATCGGGCGGCATCGCCCCGGAACTTCGTATCGGAAGACCCCATGATGGTCGGCTTGCCTGGCGCGTAGATCTCATGGGCGCGGGAGTAGGCGCGATAGGACGACGTGCCGGAACCCTGATTGCCGGTCCATTCCACCTGGACCGAGTAAGTGTGACGTTTGTCGGCCATGGTCTGATTCTCCGCGGGTCAGCAACCTGTCCCTACCACAGATGTCGCACAACTCCGGCGACGCGGTCGTCACGCAACGCTGCTCACCGGAACACCGAGGCGTCCAGCAGAAGATCGGCGCAGACCACAGCACCAACGAGCGTCACGTAGCTCAGCACGGTCAGCAGCCAACCCGGTGCGGCCCGGCGCGCCAGCAGGACGAGCAGTACGGGAATGATGACCGGCGCGGCGATCATCCTGGCGCCGAAGTTTTCGAAGCCGAACACGGCGAGGCTGCCGCCCACGACAACCGACAGGAAAATCGGAAAGATGAACAGTGTGCGGCGATCCTCGCGCGGCATCTGCATGATCAGGGCGCCGGAGAAACTGAACAGCGTTACCGCCGCTGCGCACAGCAGTTCCCACCGTGTCGTCAAATCCGCATCGTCCACCGCGGCACTCCCCGGGCCGGTCGTGCCCGACATTAGCCCATCCCGCGAAAACAGGAGAGGCTTACGACCCCCACCGCCAATTCAGAATCTCCGGCATGTCGATGCCGTACTGGTCGACGTAACGCCGATGCTCGATCAGCCGTTCGCGCAACGTCTGCTTTACATAGGCTGTCGTGCCGCCCAGCCGTGGCACGCGGTCGATCGCGGCGCCCGCCAGGTGGAACCGGTCGAGCCGGTTCAGCACCGTCATGTCGAACGGCGTCGTCGTGGTGCCCTCCTCCATGAACCCGTGCACGTGGAAATTGTCGTGGTTGGTGCGGCGGTAGGTCAGCCGGTGGATCAGCCACGGATAGCCGTGATAGGCGAAGATCACCGGCTTGTCCTTGGTAAAGATCCCGTCGAACTCAGCGCTCGGCAACCCATGCGGATGTTGCTCCGGCGGCATCAGTGTCGAGAGATCGACCACGTTCACCACGCGCACCCGCAGCTTCGGCAAATGCCGACGCAGCAGATCGACCGCGGCGAGCGTCTCCAGCGCCGGCACGTCACCGGCGCAGGCCATCACCACGTCCGGCTCCTCGCCGGCATCGTTGCTCGCCCATTCCCAGATGCCGACGCCCTCGGTGCAGTGGCGGATCGCCGCTGGCATATCCAGCCATTGGGGTGACGGCTGCTTGCCGGCGACGATGACGTTGACGCAGTTCCAGCTCCGCAGGCAGTGGTCGGTGACCCAGAGCAGGGTGTTGGCGTCGGGCGGCAGATAGACGCGCACGAATTGCGGCTTCTTGTTCATCACGTG
Source organism: Acetobacteraceae bacterium (assembly GCA_049522565.1). GTDB lineage: Bacteria > Pseudomonadota > Alphaproteobacteria > Acetobacterales > Acetobacteraceae > JASHVB01. The sequence continues at coordinate 14,035 of JBEKNT010000021.1, read as the reverse complement.
GTCGATGAAGCCCGGGTCCTGATGGCTGAAACCGTTATGCTCCTGCCGCCAGACATGCGAGGTGAGCAGGTAGTTCAACGACGCGATCGGACGGCGCCAGGGAACGGCGGCAGCGTTCTCCAGCCATTTGGCGTGCTGGTTGAACATCGAATCGACGATGTGCACGAACGCCTCGTAGCAGTTGAACAAGCCGTGGCGGCCGGTGAGCAGATAGCCTTCCAGCCACCCCTGGCAGGTGTGCTCGCTGAGGATCTCCATCACGCGCCCATCGGGCGACAGGTGGTCGTCGCCCGGTATGCGCCGCGCGAGCCAGGTGCGGTCGGTGACCGCGAACAGTGCCTGCAAGCGGTTGGAGGCGGTCTCGTCCGGCCCGAACACCCGGAAATTGTGCAGGTCGCGATTGCGCTGCATCACGTCGCGCAGGAACTCGCCCATGACATGCGTCGCGTCGCCGTCCACCGCTCCGGGCGAGGGCACCGCAACGGCGTGGGCAGCAAAATCCGGCATGCGCAGCGGGCGCACGACGCCGCCATTGGTGTGCGGATTGGCGCCCATGCGGCGGGCGCCGCCGGGTGCCAGGCCGGTGATGTCAGCGATCGGCCGGCCGGCGTCGTCGAACAATTCCTCCGGCCGGTAGGACCGCATCCACGCTTCCAGCAACGCGAGATGCGCCGGCGTCGAGGTGTCGGGGATCGGCACCTGGTGGGCGCGCCAGGTACCCTCGAGTTGCAGTCCGTCCAGCTCCTTGGGGCAGGTCCAGCCCTTCGGCGAGCGCAACACGATCATCGGCCAGCGCGGCCGCTCGGCCGCTGCGGCGTCGCCGGCCCGGGCACGCTGCTGGATGGCGGCGATCGACGAAGCTGCCTCGTCCAGCGCGGCGGCCATGAGCTGGTGCATCGCCGCCGGCTCGTCGCCCTCGACATAGATCGGGGCCCAGCCGTTGCTCTCCAGGAAGTTGCGCAGTTCGTCGGACTCGATCCGCGCCAGGATGGTCGGGTTGGCGATCTTGTAGCCATTCAGGTGCAGGATCGGCAGCACCGCGCCGTCGGTCGCCGGATTGAGGAACTTGTTGCCGTGCCAGGAGGTGGCCAGCGGCCCGGTCTCGGCCTCGCCGTCGCCGACCACGCAGGCGACCAGCAGGTCCGGGTTGTCGAACGCGGCGCCGAACGCGTGCGACAGCGAGTAGCCGAGCTCGCCGCCTTCGTGGATCGAGCCCGGCGTCTCCGGCGCGGCATGGCTCGGCACGCCGCCTGGAAAGGAGAACTGGCGGAACAGGTGCAGGATGCCATCGGCGTCCTGCGACACCTTCGGATACAGCTCGCTATAGCTGCCCTCCAGCCAGGTGCTGGCGAGCAATCCGGGCGCACCGTGGCCGGGGCCGGCGATGAAGATCACATTGAGGTCGCGCGCGCGGATCAGCCGGTTGAGATGCACCCAAACGAAGTTCAGCCCGGGCGTGGTGCCGAAATGCCCGAGCAATCGCCGCTTGATGTGGTCGTGGGCGAGCGGCTCGCGCAGCAGGGGATTGGCGAGCAGGTAGATCTGGCCGACCGACAGGTAGTTGGCGGCGCGCCACCACAGGTCCATCCGGCGCAGGAGCGCTTCGTCCAGCTTCTTGGCGGCAGGGCGCTGCGGGCTGCTCTGGTGCATGTGACCCTCTTTCGGTGGTGGCGGCAGGCGGCGAACGCCCCGGCGGCGATCGCGTTCCGCTTTTACGTGGGGCGTTGGCGTTGCGGAGCAAAGCTCCGATATACTGTTCTCGCGATCCGCCCTACGGTGGATGTCGGGGGGACCCCCGGGTCACGTCTCAAGTCCGGGGGCATGGACGATGCAGGGAAGACGCCGAGGCATGAAAAACCAGGACTGGGAAATCCCGCCCAATCTACAGCCCGATCCGGACGATTACTCCTTCGACCTGGAGCGCGCGCTGAATGCGGTGGTGAGCCTGAAGACCTACGTTCCCGCGGACGCCTTCACTGCCAACACGCTCGGCACCGAGCGGGCCGGCTCGGGGGTGGTCATCAACGACAAGGGCCTGATCGCCACCATCGGCTACCTGATCACCGAGGCCGAGACGATCTGGATCACCTCGAACGACAAGCGCGCGGTGGCTGGGCACGCCCTGGCCTATGACCAGGAGACCGGGTTCGGCCTGGTGCAGGCGTTGGGCCGGCTCGATCTGCCGGTGCTGGAGCTGGGCGATTCGGACGCGGTGAAGGTGGGGGACACGATGGTGTTCGCCGCCGGCGGCGGGCGGCACCACTCGATCGAGACCAAGCTGGTCGGGCGGCAGGAATTCGCCGGCTACTGGGAGTATGTGCTGGACGACGCATTCTTCACCGCGCCGGCGCATCCGTTCTGGGGCGGCGGCGGGCTGATCGGCGGCGACGGCAAGCTGCTGGGTATCGGCTCGCTGATCCTCCAGCAGGGGGACCGCAAGGGGCGCCGCCTGGACATGAATATGGTGGTGCCGATCGGGCTGCTGGCGCCGATCATGAAGGACCTGACCACCTATGGGCGGGTGAACCGGCCGGCGCGGCCGTGGCTGGGGATGTACGCGACCGAGATGGAGGCGGACGAGGCCATCGTGGTCGGCGGCCTGGCCGATAACGGCCCGGCGGAACAAGCCGGGGTGCGACAAGGCGACCGGATTCTGGCGGTGAACGACGAGGAGGTGCCGGACCTGGCCGGGCTATGGCGGCGCGTCTGGGCCGCTGGCAGTGCCGGCGCCGAGGTGCGGCTGCGGTTGCTGCGGGAGGGCGGGCCGGTCGGAATTACCGTCCGGTCGGGCGATCGCGCGCGGTTCCTGAAGACGCCGAGCCTGCATTAGGCACCATCGTCGGCCTGAGCTGAAACCGGGGATGGCGCGGGCGCGTGCTGCCGATGCGTGCGACAATGGTCACGTGGTGGCCAGATAATTGGGAGGCTTGCCCACCAGGCGCCACTTGCCCCCCGATTGCGACCATTTCGAGGATTTCGCGGCGTTCAGCACCATCTCCTTGCCGCCCACCAATTCGAAACCGAGCGCGACATATGCCGCGGTGGAGTTGTCGTCGAGCGACTCTAGGAACAGGAAGCCGGGCTCGTAGGCGTTCCTCTGCGCATGTTGCTGCATCTGGGTATTGTACGAGCCGACCTTGTTCAGGGCGTATTCGATCATGATGCCGCCGGCGCCTTCCGATCCCGGATGCGACGCCACGTTCTTGATCTCCAGCATGCCCTCCATGCCTTGCATGTTGAGTTGCATCAGCGCGATCGGGTGACCGGCCACGCGGTATTCGAACACGGGGGTCAATGGATTGCTGAGTTTTTTGACGATCAGGTCCGCGATGAAGTTCGCCCCTCCGCGGTGCGCGTTGAGGCGCGTGGCCAAATCCGTGCCCCCGCCGACCGCGCCCCAGTTACCGATATTGGTCTGGAAAGTCTTGACCCGCTCGGCGACTTCTCCCCATTCGACGAACATGACCGGTGGATCCGTCACCCAGCCGTACTTGGGTACTGTGTTGTCGGACATCTGGACCTGCTCCCCGCCAGTGCAGGCGTGCAGCTTGCGTTGCATGCGCGGTCGCCACACTGGCCATTAAACGAGGCTGTGTCTTCCAGTCAACGATGGCATTCGCCGATGGCATGGCACATGGTGGCACACGGACGAAACTCCCGGCCAGCCGGCGGTCCGAGCTATGTTGTTCTTGCTATGTTCACGCATGGACGATAGCGTCCCGCCATGCCCGACGCAGCCCGGCTCCGGCCCGCCACTCCCGATGAAATCGCGGAGACCCTGTCTTTTGCGCTCCGGTATGAGGGGCGGAAACGCGTGCATCATGCCGACGATGTGATGGCGCGCATTACCGCGGATCGGCTGTTGCGGCACTTGGAGCGATCGGGCTTCGTGGTGATGAAGAAGCCTGCCGCGGCGGATCCCACGACCTCGCATATGCCGTTGCCTGGCGGGGCGCCCCCAGACGGCTAGGACGGCGTCCCAGCCACACATAGCGCAGCGGCCATGAAGCTTTTTTGCAATCGCCCTTATGCGAACATGCGATTCGTCGCTTCTTACGGTGAGCAATGCCGACCGATCGTATGACCCATGTGCTCATGACCTTCCCGCCGCGGCCTCTGACGGACGGCGAGCGCGAAACCCTGCGCGTGTGGGCAACCGAAGTGGATGATGTTGCTGCCTTCGTGAGTGAGCGCCGCAGCGATGATCCCGCCATCTATCGCCGGATCGTGATCTCGCGCGCTTCCACCGGTCAGCGTCTGTACTTCATCCGTCCGCCACATAGCAACGACTCCTGGCTCGTGCTGTCCGCGAAGGAGAGCGAGGACATCGCGCGCTGCCCGTCGTTGCGGGCCGCACTGAACTTCGTCAGGCCCGTCAAGACCTGGGTCCAGGCGGAACAGATGCGGCTGGCAGGTTCGGTGGGTGATTGAGGCGAGGGGCGCCCGAGCACCTGTTGCGAACGGGTTCTCACCCGTTGGCCGCGCACCGGCTCTCGATCCATTCGTCGTGGATCGCATCCGTCCGGCGCGGCGCCACGCTATGGTTCACACCGATCGGGACGAACAGGCTTCGCAGAGGGAAGGGATACCGCAGGTTCGCGTCGTAAAGGACGCTGGGCGGCGATCGCGCCTCGCCCTCAGAGGCCGTGCGCGGCCACCTCGTCCTTGTCCGCCGGCAAGTCATCCAGGGCGGCCCGCATCGACGCCCCATGGCGTTCCGTCTCCATAACGTCCGCGCGCCGCAGCCGGCGGTGTGCGCCGGCACGGCGGAACGGCAGCGCGCCGGCGTCCATGCTTCGCCGCACCAGGGGCGCGACATGCCCAGGATCGCGGCGGCATCCTCCGGCGACACCGCGGCATCCTCGGCCAGCAACGCCACAGTGCCGGACGCGGAGAGCCGCGCCAGGAGGTCCGCGACCATCCCGGCCGCCGCGGGCGGTAATGCGACCGTCTCCCTGGAGCTGTCCGCGTGCACGACGCGCACTTCGACCAGGTCTTGGGGTCCTCGGCGCCACAGCAGGGCGTGACAGCCTCGGAAAATCCCGGCAGGAACGCTCCCATGGCAAACCTTCGCGGCGCGGTGATCCCGGTCACCCCCTTCCAGCAGAACTGCGCCATCCTGTGGGATGACGCGTCCAAGCACGCCCTGGTGGTCGATCCTGGCGGCGACGTGGACCGCATCCTCGCCGCCATCGACCAAACCGGCGTCACCGTCGAGCGCATCCTGCTCACCCACGGCCACCTCGACCACGCCGGTGGCGCAGCCGAACTGGCAACCGCCTTGCGCGAGCGCGCCGGCGACCCGGAAACCGTTCCGATCGAAGGCCCCGACGAACGCGACCGCTTCCTGCTGCAGGGCATCGAGGCGCAGGCCAGCGGCTTCGGCTTCGCCGCCCGCAACGTCACCCCCGACCAATGGCTGCACGAGGGCGATGCCGTCACCCTGGGCACCCACCGCTTCGACGTGTTGCACTGCCCGGGCCACACCCCGGGCCACATCGTTTTCGTCAACCATGCCGCCCGCTTCGCGCTGGTTGGCGACGTGCTGTTCCAGGGCTCGGTCGGCCGCACCGATTTTCCGTACGGCGACCACGCCGCACTGATCGCCGCCATTACCGGCAAGCTGCTGCCCCTCGGCGACGATCTGCAGTTCCTGTGCGGCCACGGCCCGGGCTCCACCATCGGGGCCGAGCGGCGCAGCAATCCGTTCCTGCCGCGATAACCGGCCGGCAACGCGGGGAGGCAGTCGGAGCTTGGATACGGGGGTGGAGGCGGGATACGCCGCGGTGGTGGACACGACGTTGGCCAAGAGGCGCCGCGGCACCCGTACCCGCACCCGCCGCTGCGCGGCGCCTCGATCCGCTTCCCGACTCAACCCCGCGCCGCGGGAGAGGATAACCGCGCTGTGACACTTCCTTGCCGTCGCCGCCTAGCGCCCAGCGAGGCACATGGCTATCCTGCCCCCGATGAGCCGACCGATTCTGGCTGTTGCCGCACGTGCTTGGCAGTAGCGCTTCAGCGGGGGGAGTAGCCGTTTGATTCGCATGAGCCTGGTGCGGCCGCTTGCCGCCTGCCTGCTGCCCCTGCTTTGGGCGGTGTCCGCCGCCGCGCAGCCGGCCGCCCCCTCGCCGGCGGCGCCAGCCGCACGGCCGGCCGCCCCCACCGCCCGCCCGGCTGCTCCCGGCGCCCGGCCGGCCGCCCCCGCGCCGGCTCCGGCCGGGGGAACCATCGAGGCGATCACGGTGGACGGCAACCAGCGCATCGAGGCGGGTACCATCCGCTCCTATATGCTCGTCCAGGCCGGCGACCCGTTCGATCCCGACCGGCTCGACCGCAGCCTGAAAACCCTCTACGCCACCGGCCTGTTCCAGGACGTGCGGCTCGACCGCCAGGGCAACAAGCTGGTGGTGCACGTGGTGGAGAACCCGCTGGTCAGCGTCGTTGCCTTCGAGGGCAACCACAAGCTGAGCGAAGACCAGTTGCGCCCCGAGGTGCAACTCAAGCCGCGCGCGGTGTACACCCCGGCGCTGGCCGAGGCCGACCGGCGCAAGATCCTCGATCTCTACGCCCAGAAGGGCTACTACGACGCCAGCGTCGTGCCGCAACTCATCCGTCTGCCGCAGAACCGGGTGAATGTGGTCTATCAGATCAACGATGGCCCATCGACGCTGATCAGCAAGATCGCCTTTGTCGGCAATCACGCGTTCAGCGAGGATCGGCTGTCGGACGTGATCAACAGCCGTGAGGAGCGCTGGTGGCGCTTCCTCTCGAGTTCCGACGAGTACAACGCCGAACGGCTCAACTACGACAAGGAGTTGCTGCGCCGGTTCTACCTGAAGAATGGCTACACCGATTTCGAGGTGGTGGACGCCTCGGCCGAGTTGTCGCCGGACCGCAAGGCGTTCTTCGTCACGTTCACGGTGCATGAGGGCGAGCGCTACCGGGTCGGCAAGATCGCCATCAATTCGGCGCTCCGCAACATGCCGGGCGACGTGCTGCGCCGCGACCTGAAGTTGCAGGAAGGCGACTGGTACGACGGCGACGCCGTCGGCCGCAGCGCGGACGCGATCGAGGACGACGTGCGCTCACGCGGCTACGCATTCGTGGACGTGAAGCCGCGGGTCGAGCCGGATCGCAAGGCCCACACTGTGACACTGACCTTCGACGTGGGCGAAGGGCCGCGCGTGTATATCGAGCGGATCGACATCGTCGGCAACACGCGGACCCAGGACAAGGTGATCCGCCGCCAGTTCACCCTGGCCGAGGGCGATCCGTTCAGTGCCGAGGCGATCCGCAAGACGCGTCAGCAACTGAACGATCTCGGCTATTTTGGCGCGGTTGACATCACGCCGAACCCCGGTTCGGCGCCGGACAAGGCGATCCTCACCACCAAGGTAACGGAAAAGGCGACCGGCGAGCTGACCTTCGGCGGCGGCTACTCGACCGACGTGGGTCCCCTGCTGGATGTCGGACTGGGCGAGCGCAACCTCGTAGGCACCGGCATTTCCGCCAATATCAACGGCATCCTGGCGGTGAAGCGGAGTTCGATCGATTTTTCGGTGACCGACCCGTATTTCCTCGATCGCAACCTGGTGGCGGGCACCGACGTCTTCCTGATCCAGACCGACTATCTCGGCACCGAGCCGTATGACGAGCGGCGCGACGGCTTCTCGTTGCGGCTCGGCTACGACTTCAACGACCATCTGTCGCAGGTCTGGTCCTACTCGCTGGTGGACCGGACGGTGTTCGACATCTCCAGCACGGCGAGCGTGTTCATCGCCGACCAGGCCGGCACCACGCTGCTGTCGCAGGTCGGCCAGGTGCTGACGCTCGACTATCGCGACAGCAAGATCGATCCGCATACCGGCTTCCTGGTCAGCCTGGGTACCGACTTTGCCGGGCTGGGCGGCGACGTGGACTACGTCCGCGGCAGCATCAACGGGGCATACTACATTCCGCTCGATCGCTTCACCGGCAACAGCGACTGGGGCTTCAAGATCGCGAGCGGCGCCGGCTACCTGTACAACGAGGGCAAGCAGGAACAGATCATCGACCGGTTCTTCCTTGGCGGCGACAACCTGCGCGGCTTCGAGATTGGCGGCGCCGGCCCGCATGACGCGATTTCCGGCGATCCGCTCGGCGGCCGCTTCATCTGGACCGGTACGTTCGAGCTGCGCTACCCGCTGCCGGTTTCGCCCGATCTCGGTCTGTCGGGCCGGGCCTTCGTGGATGTCGGCGGGTTGACCGATGCCAGCTTCATCCGCCCATGCGTCGAGCCCGCCGGCGCCGTCAATCCCGGCGCGCCCTGCGAGATCAGGGCGTCGTCCGCTCCGCGGATGGGCGCCGGCGTCGGCATCTCCTGGCGCAGCTCCTTCGGCTTGATTAACATTGACCTGGCGCCGTTCGTGATTAAGCAACCCGGCGATCAGACGCAGCTCTTCCGATTCGGCTTCGGCACGAGGTTCTAGTGAAAAACTCCTGGCTTTCCGTGGCGGGCGCCACCCTGGCGCTCACTCTTGTCGTGCAACCGCGCGCTGTCCTGGCACAGGATCAGCAGAATCCTGGCTGGTTCGTGCCAACCCAGCCGCGCCCGGCAGCACCCGCCGGCCGGGTCGCCGCCCCGGCGCAGCCGGTCGCTCCGGCCGAAGGGGTGTCCGAGGCGACCCCGCCGGCCGAGGAACCCGGCGCGGCGACACCGCAGCAGATCCAGGTGCAATTGCCGCCGCCGCCAGAGATTCCGCCCGTCCCCAAGGGTCCGCCCACCCCGGCCGCCATCGTCGGCATCGTGTCCATCCCGGATGCGTTGCGCGTTTCGACGGCCTACCAGGCGGCCGACAAGGTGTTCAATGAGCGGCACAAGAAGCTCGACGAGGACGCGCAGAAGGAACAGGTGGCGCTGCGCGATTTGGGTCAGCAATTGGCGAACGATCGGGCCAAGCTGACGCCGGAGCAAATCCGCCAGAAGGAGCGCGAGCTACAGGACCGCATCGCCGACTCGCGGCGTAAGTTCGGCGAGCGCAACCGCATCATCCAGGAGGCTGGCCAGTACGTGATGGCGCAGATCAACCGGACGATGGAGGCGGTGGTGCAGCAGGTGGCGCTGGCCCGCGGCATCAACGTGGTGCTGAACCGCGCTCAGGTGCTTGGCACCACGGCGGATTTCGACCTCACGCCCGAAGTTGCCGACGTGCTCAACAAAGTGTTGCCCTCGGTGGTCGTCCCGCCGGAAGGCGTGTCGCCCGTGGCCATGACACCGCCGAAAGCCGAGCCGGGGGCGACCGAGGCGGCCAAGCCGGCCGCGGCGACCAAGCCGGCGGCACCCGCCAAGCCGACGACAACCGCACCGGCCAAGCACTGACCGCGCCACGAGGGACTCCGGTGGGTGCGGGAGTACGAATTTCGTACACCTCTCCCGCTCTCGCGAGAGAGGTCGGCGCGAAGCGCCGGGTGAGGGGTGTAACGCACGGGTGCTCCGTGTGTTACGCCCCTCACTCTCGTCGCTTCGCGCCTTCACCTGTCCCGCGCGAGCGGCAGAGGTGAACGACACAGCGTAGCGCGTAACCGGAGGGCGTGCAGTGGACTGGCCGGAGATCGCAGGCGATCCACGCTTCTTCCAGCGGACTGGCCCGCACTCGCTGGCGGCGGTGGCCGACGCCGCCGAGGCGGAGGCGCCACCGCGCCGGATCATGCTGGCCGGCGTCGCGCCGCTGCAGACTGCCGGTCCGGACGAGGTGAGCTTCCTCAACAATCGCAAATACGTTCCCGCGCTCGAGCAAACCGGCGCCGGCGCGGTGATCGTGCATCCGGATCTGGCGGCACGGGTGCCGGCAACGGCGGTGCCGCTCGTGACCGACGAACCCTATGCGGCCTGGGCCAGGGTCGCCGCGCTGTTCCATCCTCTGCCGCCGCTCCACCCGGGGGTGCATCCCAGCGCGGTGGTGGCCGAGGACGCCGTTATCGATCCATCGGCCGAGATCGGCCCGCTCGCGGTGATCGGCGCCGCGGTGGAGATCGGCCCGCGCTGCTGCATCGCGCCGCTGGCGGTGCTGGGTCGCGGCGTCGTGCTCGGGCCGGATTGCCGGATCGGCCCCCATGCCAGCATCTCCCATGCCCTGCTCGGGGCGCGGGTTTACGTCTATCCGGGGGCGCGAATCGGCCAGGAAGGCTTCGGCTTTGCCGCCACGGCGGAGGGGTTCCGCAGCGTGCCGCAGCTTGGCCGGGTCGTCGTGGAGGATGACGTCGAGGTCGGAGCCAACACCACGATCGACCGTGGATCGCTACAGGACACGGTGATCGGCGCCGGGTCTCGCCTCGACAACCTGGTGCAGATCGGGCACAACGTCCACCTGGGGCGTGGCTGCGTTGTTGTCGCGCAGGTCGGCATTGCCGGGTCCACCATTCTCGAGGACCATGTCATGCTCGGCGGGCAGGCCGGGCTGGCGGGACATCTGAGGATCGGTCGCAAGGCCCGGGTCGGCGCGCAGGCCGGCGTTATGTCGGACGTGCCGGCGGGCGCGGATGTGGTGGGCAGTCCGGCGCAGCCGGCGCGTGCCATGTTTCGCGAAATAGCCTTCCTTCGCCGACTGGTGCGCGAGAGTGCGAAACGGCCGACAGGGGTGCAGGGTGTGGCACCGCAAGCGCCGCCCACGGAGACGGATACGGACTGAGCGGAATGGACGCGACCACACGGCAACAGGATGGCACCGCGGCGGTCAGCCAGGGCAAAGGCGGCGCGATTGCGCTGGTCGATATCGCCCGCATCATGCATGCGATCCCGCATCGCTACCCGTTTCTGCTGATCGACCGGGTGGTGGACCTGGTGCCGAACGTCTCGGCGATCGGCATCAAGAACGTGTCGGTGAACGAGTCCTTCTTCGCCGGGCATTTTCCCAACCATCCGGTGATGCCGGGCGTGCTGATCATCGAAAGCATGGCGCAGACCGCCGCGGTGCTGGTGGTGGAGACGCTGGGTCCCGAGGCCGCCGGCAAGGTGGTCTATTTCATGTCGATCGAGGGCGCAAAGTTTCGCCGCCCGGTGGTGCCGGGCGACCAGTTGCGCATCCATGTCGCCAAGGAACGCAATCGTGGCGGCGTCTGGAAGTTCAGCGCCACGGCAAGGGTTGACGGCGTGTCGGTGGCGGAAGCCACCTATGCGGCGATGATCATGGACCGCGCCGCGCCACCATAAAACCTCTCCCGCCTTGCGGAAGAGGTCGGTTGGGTCGCGAGGCGAACCGACCGTAGCGTCGAGATCAAGGTGATCGGGCCGCCTCGCTTTATCTGTGATCCGCCCGACCGGAGTTGTGCCCGCATGCACCGACCGCCGCGTGTCGACCGTCGCACCGCGCTGGGCCTGCTGGCAGCCTTGCCGCTGGGCGTGAACGCGCACCGCACCTCGGCCGCCTCGCCGGCCGAACTGCGAACCTCGGCCGCCTCGCCGACGGAGCAGGGCGCCTCCATTACCTCGCCGGCCGAGCGGCGGCAGGCCGAAGCCCTGGCCCAAGCCGAGTTCACCGATCCGCAAGGCGCCGCGCACCGGCTGAGCGAACTCACCCGCCCGCTGGTGCTGGTCAATCTATGGGCCGCCTGGTGTGCCGGCTGTCTCGAGGAACTGCCGACGATCCGTGCGCTGGCCTCCCTGCTCGGACCGGAAGCGATCGATGTCGTATTGCTCAGCCACGAGATGAACTGGCGCGGCGATCAGGCCTATGCGCGCAAGGCCAGTCTGCCATTCCGCCACTGGCGGCTCGCGGCACAGGGGCCGGAGAGCATCACCGCCGCCGCCTTCCGCGTGGAGGCGGACCGTTTCGCGCTGCCGCAAACACTGGTGTTCGCCGGCCGCGACCGGACGCTGGTGCGGTCCCAGGAAGGTTCACAGGACTGGGCCGCGCCTGATCAGGTGCGTCTGGCGCGGGCCTGGCTCGCCGCCGCCGGCTGAGCCGGCTGAGCCGGCAGTGTGTGGCCGCGTTCGCCGCGTCGCCGCCCGGATCACCAACAGGACAGCCGCGCCGCCCAGCAGCAGACCGGCCGAGGACGGCTCGGGGACGGCTTCGACCGGCGGCGACGTCGGTCCGACCGAGGGCGGCCCGACGGGTACCGGTCCGGTCGGCTCGACCGGGACCGGCGTGGGATAGGGCTGCACCGGCGTCGCAGGCGCGGTGGGCGTGCCAGGGGGAAACAGCCACGGCGAGGTTGGGGGTGCCGGCTGGACGATCGGCGCGGGAGGCGCCGGCAGCCGCGGCGGGTTGACCGGATAGGGTGCCAGCAAGCCGCCACCGACCAGCGCGGCCGGGACGATTTTGCAGACGACTTCCACCCAGGTGCGCGCCGGCCCTGCGGCGGCCGCTGCGTCGTTTGGCATTCGTGCGGCACGATAAGCGACGGGGCGGATGGCGTGTCGTGCGGCGTGGCCAAAACGAGCGACGACCCGTGCGACCGGTGTGGTCGCACGGTGGATGACGGTCCAGCAGATGGTTGTCATGGCCGGCCCCCGCCGGCTCGGCCTTGCGGTCGGGTCTCTTTTGCTGGCGCAAGACATACAACCATTGCTTGTTAATGGCTTTGACGCAGATCAAATCAAGAACAAAAATACGGTTGCCACCCATTTCAGGAGATGCCGGCGCCTTCCCCGTCATGCCGCCCCCGAATCAAGCGTCCGGGGGCGGGGTCCGCTCGGCCGGCGCGACATTGCCCCACCCACCGAGGAACAGCTTCGCCTCACCCGGGAAGACAAGGTATGACGACCTGCGCCGGCGTGACCGGGCTTGCCGGCTAGGGAAACGGTTTCGCTCCGGAATGGCTGCCAAATCAGCCCGGGCGCGTGCCCTCCAACGCCGCCCAGTCGAAGGCAACGCCGTGGCCCGGCCGCTCGGAGGCGATCGCCTTGCCGTCGCGCAGTTCCATCGGCTGCTGGATGTAGCGATCCAGCCCAAAGCCATGCACCTCCAGGTACGACCGGTTCGGCGCGGCCGCCAGCAGATGCACCGTCAGATCGTGCGCGCCATGCGAGGTGAGCGGCAGGTTGTACGCCTCCGCCAGATGTGCCACCTTCATGAACACGGTGACGCCGCCGCAGTTGGTCACGTCCGGCTCGGGGAAGGTCACGCCGCCGGCGGCGATCATCTGGGTGAATTCGTGCAACGTGTGCAGGTTCTCGCCGGTGGCGATCGGCACGCCGCCGTCGCGCACGATGCGGGCGTGGCCGGCGACGTCGTCGGGGATGGTCGGCTCCTCCAACCAGACGAGGTTCGCGTCCCGCATGGCGCGGGCGGCGCGGATCGCCTCGTCCACCGTCCAGCGCATGTTGGCATCGGCCATCAGCGGAAAGTCCGGTCCGAGATGCGCACGCATCGTCCGCACGCGTTCCACGTCTTCCGACAGCCGCGCCCGCCCGACCTTCATCTTGATGGCGCGGAACCCCTTGGCGAGATTGTCGTCGGTCTGCCGCAGCAGTGCGTCGAGGGTGAACTCGAGGTCGATGCCGCCGGCGTAACACGGCACCGCGGGGTCGAACCCGGCGAGCAAGCGCCACAGCGGTATATTCAGCCGGCGCGCCTTCAGGTCCCACAGCGCGATGTCGCAGGCCGAGACGGCCAGGCTCACCGAGCCGCCACGCCCGCCGTAGTGCAGGCGCCACCACATCTTTTGCCACAGCGCCTCGATCGCGTCGGGGTCGGCGCCAAGCAGCACGTTGCGCAGGCCCTGGTCGATCAGCGCGTGCACCGCGGCGCCGCCGGCCCCGGTGGTGTAGGTCCAGCCGACCCCCTCGGCGCCGTCGCCGTCGCGCAGGCGGACGGTGACCAGTTCGAAATGCGTCATCGTGCCGTGCGTGGAGTCCGACAGCGGCACCGGAAGTTCGATGCGGTAGAGGGCGGATTCCAGGGAGGCGATGGGCATGTCCACTCCTATACCTCGCCGTTACCTCGCGCGCGCCGCGCGGGAGAGGTCGAGACGCGCAAGCGGCGAGGGTGGTCGGGTCGCGCAGACTGCCGGTTTTCAGCGGGCCGAGCCGATCACCCTCGCCGCTTGCGTGTCT
>JBEKNT010000020.1:0-30937 GCA_049522565.1 Acetobacteraceae bacterium | reverse complement strand
TATCGCAGCGGGGGGCGTTGGCGAGTGCGGTCGCCAAGAATCTCCTCCTCCCCATTAGGACTTGATCCGCGAAGCGGATCAAGGTTTGGGGAGGCGGAGTCAGGATTCGGCAACACGGTCGTTGCTCGCCCGCTTATGCCGGCCTACCGTCACGCCCGGTAGGACTCGGTGCGAAGTCCATCGGGAGGGCAATCGATCATGAGACTGTGGAGACTGGCCGCGGCCATCGCGCTGGCGGCTGCGGCGCCGGCCGGCGCAATCGCCCAGACCGTGAAGGTCGGCATCATCAATACCTCGTCCGGTCCGATGGCCGGCGTGGGCGAGCAATTGGACCGCGGCATCCGGCTCTACATGAAAGAGCATGAGAAGGACCTGCCGGCGGGTGTGAAGCTGGAGTTGATCCGCCGCGACGATACCGGCCCCAACCCGGAGGTCGCCAAGCGACTGGCGCAGGAGCTGATCACCCGAGACCACGTGCAGCTTCTCGCCGGAGCGATTTTCACGCCGAATGCGCTGGCGGTAGCGCCGCTGGCGACAGAGGCCAAGGTGCCGTTCATCATCATGAATGCCGGCACGGCGATGATCACCACCAAGTCGCCGTATATTGCGCGCGTGTCCTTCACGCTGTGGCAGTCGAGCTACCCGCTCGGCGCATGGGCGGCGAAGCACGGAATCAAAACCGCTTATTCGGTCGTCTCGGATTACGGCCCGGGTATTGATGCCGAACAGGCGTTCACCAAGGGCTTTACCGACAATGGTGGGCAGATGGCCGGCTCGGTGCGCATCCCGGTGGCCAACCCGGATTTCGTGCCATTTCTGCAACGGGCCAAGGACGCCAAGCCGGATGCGGTGTTCTCGTTCGTTCCCGCCGGCAAGGAAGCGACGGCGCTGATGAAGACGTTCGGCGATCTGGGACTGGGCCAGGCCGGCATCAAGCTGATCGGTCCGGGCGACATCACCACGGATGAAGAGCTGCAGAACATGGGCGATGTGGCCTTGGGGGTAGTGACGATGTTCCACTATTCCGCGGCGGCGACGCGACCGGCCAACCTGGTTTTCGTCAAGGCCTACAAGGCAGAATATGGACCGACGCAGGAGCCGAGCTTCGAGGTTGTCGGCGGCTATGACGGCATGGCGGCGATCTTCCATGTCATCGAAGAGCAGAAGGGCAAGATCGACCCGGACCAGACGATGGCGCTGCTGAAGGGATGGAAGGACGACAACAGCCCGCGTGGACCGATCTACATCGATCCGGAGACGCGCGACATCGTGCAGAACGAATACCTGCGGCGGGTCGAGAAGGTGAATGGCCAGCTTGCGAACGTAGAGATCGAGACCCTCCCGATGGTCAAGGACCCCTGGAAGGAACTCAATCACCAGAAATAGAGAAGGCCTCACCTGCCTTCGGCGGGGCCGAACCGCGAAGCGGATCGACGCGGCGTGAAGCGCGGCAGGTGAGGGGCGACGGCACCCACGGTAGTTTCTCTTCTGGCGGTTAAGCATGGTTGGTAGCGTCGAGTTACATCCTTACCCGCCGCTTCGCGGCATCCTCTCCCGCGAAGCGGGGAAGGGTTAATCAATGCTCGACGCCACCGTCAGTATTCTGTTCCTCGGCTTGGCCTACGCGATGATCCTGTACATCATCTCCGTCGGCCTCTCCGTGACAATGGGGCTGATGGGCTTCGTCAATCTGGCGCACGGTGCGTTCGCGATGGCCGGGGGCTACATTACCGTCACAATGATGAACCGCTACGGCGTTCCGTTCGGCGCCGCGTTATTGCTCGCGTTCATCCTTGTGGCGTTGCTGAGCGTAGTGCTCGAACGCACGCTCTATGCGCGGCTCTACGGCGCCGGCGAACTAGAGCAGGTGTTGTTCACCATCGGATTGGTGTTCATGTCCGTTGCCGTGGTGCGCAAGCTCTGGGGACCGTTGCCGCAACCAATTGCCTTGCCTGCCGTGCTGAGCGGCCAGATCGATCTCGGCTTCCGCACGTTCCCCACTTATCGTTCATTTCTGATCGCGTTCAGCCTGCTGCTGACTCTCCTGTTATGGCTCGGCATCGAGCGCACCAATTTCGGTGCCAGGCTGCGCGCGTCGGTCGACAACCGTCGCATGGCGGAATCGCTCGGCATCAACACCCGCCGACTGTTCACGCTGAGCTTCGCGCTGGGTTCCGGCTTGGCAGCATTGGGAGGCGGCCTCGGCGCCGACATCCTGGCGATATACCCGGGCTATGCGATGGAGTACCTGGTGTACTTCCTGATGGTTGTCGCTGTCGGCGGGCTCGGCTCGATCCGCGGACCGTTTGTTGCCGCGCTGCTGCTCGGGATCGGCGATACCGCGTGCAAATACCTAGTGCCCGAACTCGGCGCGTTCTTCATCTATCTCGCGATGATTGGCCTGCTGCTGTGGCGGCCGGCCGGCCTGTTCGGGCGGGCGTGAATGGCGGGCGACTCGGCGGTTGAGCACTTCATCCGAGCCCACCGTCTGCGGCTGATCGAGCTGTTGCCGTGGGCGCTGGCCGTCCTCGGGTACTTCGAGTTCGAAGACTACCTGCCGCTGGGCAGCCAGATACTCATCATGATCCTGTTCGCATTGTCGCTCGACCTGGTGCTGGGCTACGCCGGCATCGTCACGTTGGGCCATGCGGCGTTTTTCGGCGTGGGCGCCTATGCCGCCGGCATTTACTCGGTGCATGCCAGCGGAGAACCGTTGTCCGGCCTGCTGGTCGGCGGGCTCGCCGCCGCCGCCGTCGGTCTGGTATCCGGCGCGGTCATCCTGCGCACCAAGGGACTTACCTTGCTGATGCTGACGCTGGCGGTAGCGTCGTTGCTGTCGGCAGCAGCCAATGATGCGGGATTCATCACCGGCGGCAATGACGGACTGCAAGGCGTGGCGATCGACCCGATTCTCGGCGCGTTCAGCTTCGACCTGTTCGGACGCGTCGCCTACCTGTATTGCCTGGTCGTGCTGTTCGTGGCGTGGCTGTTCGTGCGTCGCCTGGTGCATTCGCCGTTCGGCCGCTCGCTGGTTGGCATCCGCGAGAACGTCGTGCGCATGCACGCCATCGGCGCGCCGGTCCGTCGCCGGCTGCTGACAGTCTACACGATCTCCGCCGGGCTCGCCGGGATCGCGGGTGCATTGCTCACACAGACCACGCAATTCGTCGGGCTGACGGTGCTGAGTTTCGAACGTTCCGGCGCGATCGTCATCATACTGGTGCTG
This sequence comes from Acetobacteraceae bacterium, assembly GCA_049522565.1. Lineage (GTDB taxonomy): Bacteria > Pseudomonadota > Alphaproteobacteria > Acetobacterales > Acetobacteraceae > JASHVB01. The sequence continues at coordinate 27,711 of JBEKNT010000020.1, read as the reverse complement.
GGCGGCGCCGGCCGGTTGTACGGCGCATTCGTCGGCGCCACGCTTTACATGATCGCGCAAGACCAGCTTGCCGAGATGGACCCGATCTTCTGGGATTTCTGGATCGGCCTGTTGCTGGTGCTGATCGTGTTATTCGCGCGCGGTGGGGTACTCGGTCTGGCCGACCAGGTGCGGCTTGTCATCCGACGGAACCGATGACAGCGGCGCTGGAAACCAAAGGCCTGGCCAAGCAGTTTGGCGCGCTCGTCGTGGCCAACAACATCGACTTCCAGCTTGAGCCCGGTGCACGCCACGCACTGATTGGCCCGAACGGCGCCGGCAAGACCACGTTCGTCAACCTGATCACCGGCCGGCTGTCGCCATCGGCAGGACGCATCCTGTTGAACGGCGCCGACATCACCGCGCTGCGGCAGGAGGAGCGCGTGCGGCGCGGACTGGGACGAACGTTCCAGATCAACACGTTGTTCAAGGGCCTGTCCGTGCTGGAGAACGTCTGCCTCGCGGTGAGCGAGCATGCGGGAACCGGCGGCCAGAAGTTTGGTCTGGTTGGTGCTCAGCGAGCGGTTGTGGAGCGATCGTTCGTGCTATTGGAACGAATGGGTCTCGCTGACGACGCCGGTCGGCTGGTGAAGGAGCTGCCGTATGGCAAGCAGCGTCTGGTCGAAATCGCCATCGCCTTGGGCCTCGACCCCAGCGTGCTGTTGCTCGACGAGCCGGCCGCCGGCGTGCCTTCCGCCGAGAACCGCATTATCCTCGATGTGATCGCGCAACTGCCGGCGTCGGTCGCGGTGCTCATCATCGAACATGACATGGAGCTGGTGTTCCGGTTCGCCCAGCGGATTACCGTATTGGTGCAGGGCGCCATCCTGATGGAAGGCACACAAGCCGAGATCGCGGCCGATGCGCGCGTGCGAGAGGTGTATCTTGGCGAGCGCCAGCATGACTGACTGCCTGACCCTGTGCGACGTTTCGGCAGGCTACGGCGAGACCGTTGTGCTTGACGGTGTCTCGCTGGCGCTGGCGGAAGGCGGCACACTGTCGGTCTTGGGCCGCAACGGTGTCGGCAAAACCACGCTGCTGGCTTCGGTGCTTGGCCACACCACGTTGCACGCGGGGGTGATCGCGTTCGGCGGACGACCCATTGCAGGGATGCGGCCGTTCCGCCGAGCCCGGCTCGGCATCGGCTACGTGCCGCAGGAGCGCGAGATTTTTCCTTCATTGGACGTTGAGGAGAACCTGACGGTGGCCGCGCGACCCGTTCGTGGCGGCGGCTGGACGCTTGAGCGGGTCTATGCGCTGTTCCCGCGTCTCGCCGAGCGCCGCCGCAGCATGGGCGACCAACTCTCGGGCGGCGAGCAGCAGATGTTGGCGGTCGGCCGCGCGTTGATGCTCAATCCGTCGTTGCTGCTGCTGGATGAGCCGCTGGAAGGACTGGCGCCGGTGATGGTGGACCGGTTGCTGGACGCGTTGCTGCGGCTGCGCGCTGAGGATGGCCTCGCCATGATCCTGGTAGAACAACACGCGCGGCTGGCGTTGGAGTTTTCGGCGCGTGCGGTGATCATGGATCGCGGCAAGATTGTGTATGACGAAAACTCGCGCGCGTTGCTGGATGATCCACGGTTGCTGGCAGGGCTGATCGGGGTCGCGGGTTAGAGGAGGGCGGGACAACAACAGACCTTGCCTATCCGGTTGTGCCACACAGCCGCAGCATCTGGTGTGACAAATCTGTCGAGCGGGCGGCGCTCCACCAGCAGTAGTAGTGGTCGTGTGCGACAACCGGATAGGCAGGCAACAGACCAAGCAATGACGGGCAAGATTGGCATCTGCCGATCCTGCGGCCTAGCATGGCACCCCAAGCGTCCAGGGGAGCGGAGCAATGGCGATCATCGTCGGCGAGGGTGAGTTCCGCTACGAGGTCATCGAAAACTGGGGCACATTGCCGGACGGCTGGCGTTACGGCGAGGTCGCCGCGGTCGGGGTGGACAGCAAGGACAACGTCTACGTTTTCGCTCGCGCCGAGCACCCGATGCTGGTGTTCGACCGCGCCGGCAATTTCCTGCGCTCATGGGGCGAGGGCCTGTTCCGCCGCCCACACGGTGTGCACATCGCCGACGACGACACGATCTATTGCACCGATGACGGCGACCACACGGTGCGCCGCATGACTCCGGAAGGCAGGATGCTGTTGGAGATCGGCGTGCCGGGCGAGCCGGCGTCCTATATGAGCGGCGATCCGCTGAACCGCTGCACCCACACCGCGCTGTCGCCGGACGGCGACATCTACGTGGCAGACGGCTACGGCAATGCGCGCGTGCACAAATACGCGCCGAACGGGAAATTGCGGTTCTCGTGGGGCGAGTCGGGCACCGACCCGGGAAAATTCAACATCGTGCACAATATCTGCTGCGATGCCGACGGCTGGGTCTATGTCGCCGACCGTGAGAACCACCGCGTGCAAGTGTTCGACGGCAAAGGCGCTTACCATGCACAATGGGTCAATATGCATCGTCCGTGCGGACTGTGCATGACACGCGGGCGCAATCCACTGGCCTATATCGGCGAGAGCGGACCTGGCTTGGCGATCAACATGCGCGTGCCTGGTATCGGCCCGCGCGTGAGCATCGTGACGCATGAAGGCAAGCCACTCGCGCGCCTGGGTGACGCGACTCGTGATCGACCGAGCCAGTTCGTCGCGCCGCACGGTGTGGCAATCGATTCGCGCGGCGACATTTATGTCGGCGAGGTGTCGCGCACCGCCATGTCGAACCGCGGCACTCCGATCCCACCCTCGCAGGACGTCAGGTGCCTGCAGAAACTGGTGAAGCTCGCATAACGGGCGCCTCGTCGGACGCGAGGGTGCGGCCGCAGCGCCGCGCTATGGCGGCCGCGCGACGGCGAGGCGGAGGAGGTCATGGCGTTCGTCTCCACTGCACTCGCCGTGCTGGCCACCTCTCACAAGCAGTTGCTACGGAGACCCGGCCGCGCAACGCTTCGTGTCGTGGCCGGCCGGCAAGCGCGCGTGCCAGTTCGAGCAGTCCTTCGCTATGCCGGTTTGCGGTCACGTTCACACGATAAGCGAATGGATCCGATCCATGACGACACCGCGTTCCGCTTCGGCAAGGACCTGCTGCGGCGTGACGAAGGGGCGCGCCGTGGGCTGAGTTGGCCCCGGAGCCGAACCGGTTCGACGCCTCCGCTCCCCGCCACCATGCGTCGAAGACGCCCTCGCCCCCGGTTGATCTTTCCGCGTCCCGCAGGGATTGTCGCGCCCATGCCCATCCTCACCGGTCATGCGCGAGTCGCCGGCATCATCGGCTGGCCCGTCGCGCACTCCCGCTCGCCGCGCCTGCACGGCTTCTGGCTGGACCGCCACGCCATCGACGGCGCTTACGTGCCCCTGGCGATCCGCCCGGAAGACTTTCCTGCCGCCGTGCGCGGCCTGCTGGCCGCCGGTTTCGCCGGCGCCAACGTCACCATCCCGCACAAACGCTCCGCGTTCGCGCTGTGCGACAGCGTGGACCCCAGCGCGCAACGCGCCGGCGCGGTCAACACGCTGGTGTTTCGCGGCGGCAAAATCGAGGGCAGCAACACCGACGGCTGGGGCTTCCTGGCCAATCTCCGCGCCCACGGCGTCGATCCGGCCGCGGGCCCCGCGCTGGTCCTCGGCGCGGGGGGAGCAGCCCGGGCGGTGGCCGCGGCCCTGCTGGACACCGGCATCCGCGTCACTATCGCCAACCGCACCCCAGAGCATGCCGAGGCCCTGGCGCGCGACCTCCCCAACCTGCGCGTCCTCCCCTGGGGAAGCCGTAGCGACGCGCTCCCCGACCACGCGCTGCTGGTCAACACGACCTCGCTGGGCATGCAGCACCATCCGCGGCTGCAACTCGACCTGTCCCGCGCCGCGCCCGACCTGGCCGTCGCCGACGTCGTTTACGTGCCGCTGGAAACTCCCCTGCTCGCCGCCGCCACGGCGCATGGCCTGCGCGCCGTGGAGGGCCTCGGAATGCTGCTGTATCAGGCGGTTCCCGGCTTCCGCGCCTGGTTCGGCGTAGAGCCGCAGGTGGACGCGGCGTTGCGCCGCTTCGTCGCGGCGGACCTGCTGCCGGAATGAAGATCATCGGCCTGACCGGCGGCATCGGCATGGGGAAATCCACCGCGGCGACCGCGTTTCGCCGCGCGCGCGTCCCGGTGTTCGACGCCGACGCCTCGGTCCATCGGCTGCAGGCGCGCGGTGGCCGTGCCGTTCGGGCGATCGAGGCGGCGTTCCCCGGCACTACCCGGCACGGCACGGTGGACCGTCCTGCTCTGCGCCGTGCGGTACTCGGCAAGCCGCAGGCGCTGGCCCGGCTGGAGGCGATCCTCCACCCCATGGTCCGCCAGGAGGAACGCGCCTTCATCGCCCGAGCCCGCCGGGCCGGCAACCGCCTGGTGGTGCTTGACATCCCACTGCTATTCGAGACTGGCGGACGCAAGGTGGACCGCGTCGTCGTGGTATCAGCCCCTCGCGCGGTGCAGATGCACCGCGTGCGGCTGCGCCGGAAAATGAGTGCCGCCGACATCGCAGCGGTCATCGCGCGGCAGATGCCGGACGCGGAAAAGCGCCGCCGCGCCGACGTGGTGGTCCGCACCGGCCTGTCGCGGTTTCACGCCCTGCGCGCTTTACGACGCCTTATCAAGGAGTTACGCGATGAGTGACGAACCTCGTCATGGCAGCCGCAGTCCCATCATGCGCGCGGTCGGTGGGTGCTCCAAGGGACGTGATGGGTGGCGGGCCGCTGCCCGATTCGGGGCGGTTGCCCGGAGGAACCGCCATAACGGTGTGCCGCCGGCGGTGTGCCGTGCGCAAGGGCGGTGGGCATGACCCGGGCCGTTTTGTTCGATACGGAAACTACCGGCCTGGAATGGGTGCAGGGCCATCGTGTGATCGAGGTCGCGGCGCTGGAACTGGTCAACGACCTGCCGACCGGTCGCCATTTCCATGCCCTGATGGACCCCGAGCGCGACATCCCGGACGACGCCACCCGCATCCACGGCATCACCGCCAGCCACGTGGTGGGGAAGCCGCGTTTCGCAGCGCTCGCCGACGACCTGCTGGGGTTCTTCGGCGACGGTAAGCTGATTGCACATAACGCGCCGTTCGATTTCGGCTTCCTGAATGCCGAACTGGCCAGGCTCGGCCTACCGCCACTCCCCGCCACGCGCATGATCGACACGCTGGCTCTGGCCAAGACGCGGTTTCCCGGCATGCCGAACAGCTTGGACGCGCTGTGCCGGCGCTTCGCCATCGACCTCTCGGCCCGCACTACCCACAACGCCCTGCTCGACTGCCGCCTGCTGGCCGAGGTCTATGTCGAGCTGACCGGCGGCCGACAGCGCGGCCTGTCGCTGGCGACGGCGAAGACGCCGGCTGCCGTGGCGGTCTACGCCCACACCGGACCGCGTGCGCCGCGACCGATCATACCCAGCGAAGCCGAACTGACGGCCCACACCGCCTTGCTCGGCCGTCTGAAGGATCCGGTGTGGCTGGCTCCGTGACCGCGACGGTCAGGCGATCAGGCCGTCACCGCCGGCTGCGCCTGAGCCTGCGCGCGCCGCGCTTGCCATAGCGCGACGAAGTCTATCGGCTGCAGCAGCACCGGCGGGAAGCCGCCGTCGCGGGTTACATCCGCCAGGATGTTGCGGGCGAAGGGGAACAGGATGCGCGGGCACTCGACCAGCAGCACCGGTTCGATGGCATTGTCTGGCAAACCGGTCAAAGTGAACACGCCGGCATAGGTCAGTTCGGCAACGAACACCGTCGGCGGCACTGCGGCAGCTTGGCCGTTGCCCTGACCACCTCCGGCCTCATGCGCCTCGGCTCGGATCATTAGCGAGACCTCGAAGACGCTTTGCCCCTCCTGCACGCGGCGGGCCTGGACGTCGAGGTTGATGTTGACCTGGGGTTGCGCTCGCAGTTGGGTGAAGATCTGCGGCGCCGCTGGAACCTCGAACGACAAGTCTTTGACATATTGGATGTTCACGACCAGCGGCTGCTGCGGAGCCTGGCCACCCGGCTGCGGGGAAGGGGTCGTCTCAGACATTACGCTCTCCATATGGGTGGGCACGCCGGGAAGGCGCTTCAATCGGTGGCCGGGTAGCACGAATGGCCCCACCACGCCATCGTGACTTTGCGCCTGAACTCAGGCACGCCAGACGACCTGCGCGGGTGGCGGCGCGTAGGGGTCGCAGCGAAGCCACGTTCCGTTCATCACGCTCTGACCTGTCAGGCACAGAATAAAGCCCCAGTGTGAGACCACAACCGTGTCAGACCAGTCCGGCAGCGCCGCGAGTTCGGCCCGGAACAGCGCGGCGCGAGCCTGCACTGCCTCGGCCGGCTCCTCGATCGCCGGCCACCATATTTCGTCCAGCTCGGAAAAATCGTGCTCTGGCCACGCGCGCTCCAACTCGGTGCGCGGCGTGCCAATGTCGCAGGCGAAAGCATACCGTTCACGCACGATTGGATTGACCACGACCGGCACCCGGAGCGCGCGCGCCAGCGGTGCGGCGGTCTGAAGTGCGCGGGTGTATGGGGACGTGATGATCCGCGAAATCGACTGTTCGGCGAGCACACACGCCGCATCGACCGCCTGGACATGGCCGAGCTCGGTCAGTCTCGGGTCGACGATCCCAGGATCGCGCCGCGTAGCAGAGAAATGCAGGTTGAACTCACTCTGCCCATGGCGCAGCAGGATCATGCCGCCGCCATACAGGCCGATCCTTCGGCCCGCAACCCGGGAAGCCACCGGTTTCGTTTGTCTCGCGGCCTCTGCGCGCCTATCTGTCAGGTTGAGGAGAGCAGCAATATGGGTGCAAGCGGCGGATTTCCACTCGATCTGGTTCTGTTCGGGATGATCGCGGCGTTCCTTGTGCTCCGCTTGCGCAGCATCCTTGGCCGGCGCACCGGGTTTGAGCGACCACCCCAAGCCAATGCACCGGCGCCTGGACCGGGAGTGGCTCCAGGTCCGGTGATCGAGGGCCGGGCCGAAACGCCTGCCGCGACATCCAGCCGTCCACTTCCAGAGCCCGCAAGTCCCCTCGGGCAGTCCTTGGCGCGCATGTCTGCCATCGACCCGACATTTGACATCGCCCGGTTCCTGGATGGGGCAGAAAAGGCGTTCAGGATTATCGTCGGCGCCTTCGCCAGCGGCGATCGGACCGCGCTGCGGTCACTGCTGTCCGATGACACCTATCGCGCGTTCGCACAGGCGATTGAAGCCCGCGAGGCGGCCGGCCATGTGCAGGTGAGTGAGGTTCGTCGCATGGAAACCGTGGCGATCGAGGAGGCCGAACTTCGCGGCAACGTCGCCGTCGTGACCGTACGGTTTGTGTCCGACCAGGTCAGCTTGACGAGCGACAAAGACGGGCACCCGGTTGCCGGAACCGACGCGGTGACCGAAATCACCGATCTCTGGACTTTCGAGCGAGATCTGGCGACGCACGATCCAACTTGGCGCCTCGTTGCCGCTCGCAGCGCCTGATCCGCTCGCCGCATCAAAGGATTTTCATGACCCTCGTCAAACCACCTGTCGGAAAGCCTCGTGTCGGCCTGTTTGTAACGTGCCTGGTCGATCTTCACCGTCCTAGCATCGCGTTTGCCGCAATTCGTCTCCTGGAGGAGGCTGGGTGCCAAGTGGAGATCCCACGCGCTCAGACCTGCTGCGGGCAGCCGGCATACAATGCAGGGGACAGTGTCACCGCGCGCGATCTGGCGCGGGGCATCCTGGATGCGTTCAGCGGCTACGACTACGTGGTAGTACCCTCCGGGTCATGTGGCGGGATGCTGAAGCAACACCTGCCGCACCTCTTTGACGAAGATCCCAATCTCCGCGCGCGCGCCGACGCGTTAGCAGCGCGGACCTTCGAGCTGGTCAGTTTTCTGACCGACGTGCTGGGGGTAGAGCAGCCTAGGGCGCGATATAGCGGCGGGCCCGTGACCTATCACGACAGTTGCTCCGGGCTGCGCGAACTCGGCATCAAACAGCAGCCTCGGCAGCTATTGCGCGCGATGGGCGTCGAGATTGTCGAAATGGCGGACCCGGAAATCTGCTGTGGATTCGGAGGCACGTTTTGCGTCAAGTATCCGGAGATTTCGGTGCGGATGGCCTCCGACAAGGTACGCGACAGTTTCGCTACCGGCGCCCAGACGGTCCTCGCGGGTGATCTCGGTTGCCTGCTCAATCTGGCCGGCCGCCTCACGCGGGAGGCGCACGACATCAAGGTACGCCATGTGGCCGAAGTGCTGGCCGGCATGACAGGCGCAGTGCCGCCGATCGGGCAAGGCTCGTCCTAGAAAAAGCAGAAGGCCTCATTTGACCTGAGGGCGACCGCATCCACCGACTGGCCAAATGGGGAATCGCGGTGGACGAAGGGGGCCTACCTCATTCTGGCAGTCCGGCGCGGCGCAGCCCATCGGCATAGAGGGCAACGTCTTGGTCCCGCACCATGGGAGATCGCGCGGTCGCATCTCTGATGCAGAAGTCCGGTTCCAGCGTCAGCAAACGCCCGCGCACCTCGGCTGCCTCCTGTTCGCGCCCAAGATGGCCAAGAGCGGCGAGTTGCGCCTTGAGAGAGGACGAGAAGCCGGGATTTAGCACGATCGCCCGCCGACCCGCGGTTATCGCCGCTTCGTATTCCCGCAGCAGCAACTTCGGCATGATCTGCGCCGTGTCGAAGAAGAACCCATGTGGGTCATGGGGTGACAGCCGTTGAGCCTGGTGGATCCGCCGCGTCGCTTCTGCGTGGTCACCAAGATAACTGTGTGCTAGGCCCGAAAAGCACCAGGCGAGCGCCAGATTCGGATTAAGGGCGATAGCGCGTTCATGGAGCGCCCGTGCCTCTTCGGGACGCTTACCAAGAAAGCCTCGGACATGCCCCGCAAGGGTCATCGCCCGAGCGTCTCCAACATCCAGCCTTACCGCGCGTTCTGCCAGCTCGGCCGCGCGCGCAGTCGCAGCGCTCGCGTCGGGTGCCCAACCTTGGCCGACCAGGATCAAATGCCAATATGCCAGCCAAGCGTGCGCGCTGGCGTTGCCAGGGTCGAGTGCCAGCGACGCTTCCAGAAGGTCACCCGCGTCACGGAATCCTTTCTGTTCCAGTCGATATATTGACGGAATCGCTCCTAGCATCAGTTCCATCGCATCCGGATCCGCGCGCCGTCCGGCACGCGCCCGCTCTCCTTCCCATAACAGCAGCGCCATATCGATCTGAGCCACGGTTTCGGCGGCGATATCGTCTTGCAGGGCAAAAAGGTCTGACACGCCTCGATCAAAGCGGCGCGCCCAAACAACCGTTCCACCGGTCCGGACGTCGCTGAGACGCACTATAATGCGAATCCGGCCGCCATTGCGCTGTATCGTGCCGTCCAAAAGAAAATCCAGATCGGGTGGCGGCAGACGCGGCCAGTCCTGTCGGTCCTCACCTATGATGTCAGCCGAGGTGACGTTTGCGACGCAGGTGATCCAGCGGAATTGGGCAAGGGCGGTGGTAATCTCCTCCACCAATGCGAGTGCCAACTCGTTGTCTGCCCCGGGTTCAACCCGGCGTAGCGGCATTACCCCAAGGCGCACCCCACGGCCGATACCATTGGACCTGGAACTAGCGTCGCGCAATCGCTGTGGCAGAGTGTCAGGCGGCGTGGCGAGGCGCCGGCGAATACCGCCGACCAATGCTTCGGTCTCGCCTGAGGGCACGAGCTGCCCGGCTTGCGCCAGCGCCGACCGACATGCCTCATATGCGGCCAGCGCGGCACTATGGTCGCCATGCTGGAGATGTACGCTAATCATCGCTCGCCAGGCAGCTTCGTGCGACCGGTCGATTCGCAGGAGCCGCTCGGCTGCCTTCAGAATACCACTGGAGCCCTGCTGTTCATCAAGGATCGCTTCGCCGATCGTTCGGGCGGCCTGCGCCAGACGCTCGCTCTGACCGGCCAACCAACCGTCGAACGCGGGGTCCAAACCCTGTAGGTCCTCCAGAAGCGGCAAACAAAACAAATCGAGCAGTTCGGGACGTGACGGTGTGGCACCGACAAACAATAAAGCGTCCACCGAGAAGCGTGCCTCAGACAACGCCAAATGGTTCCGATCCGCGCGCAACAGGCCCGAACCTGCTGCGTGAAACGCCTGCTGAAGTTCATGCACTGCTTGCCGCAGCGAAGCGCGACCCTGCTCCTGACCCCGAAGACTCCAGAGAAGCGCCGTGATTTGGGTTCGGAGGACAGCGCGTTTCGGAGACAGGGCCAGGATGGCCAGCAGAGCACGGGCCTTCCTGGACCGAGGCAGGATAGACCGGCCACTCGCATCGTCGACCCGCATCCTTCCAAACAGCGTTACCCGAACGCCAGAGAATAGCTCACTGGTCGAGCGAACTGCCGCGTCAGGCTCACCGGGTGGGGAGAGGGCAGCCTTGCAAGCTCGGATGATTTGCCTCCAAATTACAATCTATAGGGGTTCCCTGGATTATTGCCTATCTCATAAGGTGTAACTTGGCAAGGCGCTTCTACACGCCGATGTGGCATGAACGCGACTATCTCGTGTCGGCGGTCCGAGAAACATCGCCCTGATAAGATTGGCGTTTCTCCTTCCTGGCCGGGAGGGGATGGAGTTTCTAAGGACAAAAAGGAAGTCGATAGGAAAATAGGGCTTGACACTCCCACCCCGTTGGGCTATCGCCTTACCTGTCAACGGGCGTACTACGCCAACCGTCAAGCCCTCCATCATACCTAATCGCGTCGCCGCGGGGCGGATCGAGCTAATCGATCCGCCCCGTCCGCGTTTGGCGTGTGTGAAAGGCTTCACTTATGGGAATGCTCGGGCTGACAAACCACCATCTTGAAGGGAATACGCTATGAAATCCGTTGCCCAGGCCATTTCCGGTCAAGCAGCCACTGCATCCGCCGACGCCAGCCAGACCCGCCGTGACGGTGCTTCCCGTGGCCCCTCGCCCTTGCTGCGGGCGGTCGCTGACCAGGGCAAGATCCGCCTGGGCGGTGCGTGGCGACTGCCCTTGAACCGTAAGGCCGGCTGAAGCCGGTTGCGGTCCGGCGACGTTCCCCCCCCGTTCGGTCGCCGGACCGTCGCCGTCCCGCCTTTTCACACCTGCCCTGCGAGCGCCCGCCATGCCCCAATCTGTCGAAGCCATCGTACGGTTCTATCGTTTGATCGGCCAGGCCCGACCGCCCCAACGGGCCGATCGCTCGGCCGCTGGAACGTTGCCTACCCGCGCGTATCGTTATTGCGAGGCTGTTGCTAGCGCCACCGCCTTTGGATGGTGGGCCTTCCCACCGACTGATCTGGTGCTGCTGTGGGATGGAGCGGACATCTTTTGGCAGCACGACGGGGCTTCTGATTGGCTTCCATTGATGCCATCAGCTCACTTCCCGGGTTTCACGTCGCTGTTTAACGCCGCTGTCCCACCAGCATTACATGATTGTGCACCGCCGTTTCTGACAGCATTGCCGGAGGCCGGCTCACTGCAGATTTGGACTGGGCTCATGGCCCGAACCGCTCCAGGCTGGCATCTGCTCCTTCGGGCTCCCGCCAATCTTCCAGCATCGGGCGGCTTTAGCCTGTACGAAGGCATTGTCGCGACAGATCGATGGTTTGGTCCGTTGTTCACCAACTTGCGTTTCACGCGCACCAATGTACCAGTAAGACTGCGCGCCGACTTTCCATTCCTGCATCTCCAGCCGGTGCAACAAATCGCATATTCTGACGACATCTTGTCGTCCATGGAGTTCCTGGGCGACATGCGCGAATTGCACGATACCGACTGGGCAGACTACCGCTCGACCATCGTCGTCCCGAACGAGGATCCGAATCGGGCCTTTGGAGGGTATGCGGTCGCCGCCCGCAAGCGGCGACAAACAACCTGTCCGGCCACCGCCCGCGCCGACTGACGCGACGTGAGAGCTACACCGGCACTAGCCGGGTACACCGTCCCTTGCGGCCCGCGCGAAAAATAAAATCAACGATGGCACCTATGCTTGGCAACCGAGGGGACTTTACCACCGCCTCAAGTTTCCACAGTTCCTCAACGGCATCTGCAGCGCCGGCCAGCGCCGGATCGTCGCCGGTGAGCAGCATAATCGGCAGGCCGCGGTCGTGCTGCGCGACAGTCATCATGACGTGGCACCCGTCTTGGCCCTGACAATCGAGGTGGGCGACGACGCCCATCGGACGGTAGTCTCGCAGCGCAGCGGCCAGGTCATGCTGACTGGGAAGACTCTCAAGGGCGATATCCAGAAAGTCGCATATTGGCTGCAGCGCGGCGGCGATCGCATCTCCATCCTCGACTATCAGCAGTAGCGGGTGCCGCTGGAGCGGCTCTATGTCGCGAACGCTGTCGGCGGACCCGATCTCGATCAAACGCTGCATATAGGTCATCATTACCTCCAGAATCCTGCATTCTTGCGCCTTCGCGGAGCTTCTCTAACCCTGTTGGCGACATCCCCGAGTGTGCAACCAAAGCGTCGCTTGTTAAAGTTCGCCAACGGTCATTACGCCGTCAGTTTCCGGGAAAAAACCGTGAAAGTCCGTGAATGGCCAAGGCGCGCCAGCGGCTAGCCGCGACGCAGGGTGACAGACCAGTGGCACCGGCCCGACGTCAGCGTCCCGACGATGCTTTCGACACCCTCCGAGTGCTGCACCCGGCCCAGAAAACTCATCCCGATAGACCTGTTTCCGGGAACAGAGCGAACCACCTCTCCCCTGAGATTCCCTGAGGGGCCGATATTGCCCTGCAGCACCTCTGCGCTCTGGAACGGGTCGAAGCCAAACGTACTACTGCCAATCGACATCAGCCCGGTGGTCTGCTGTCCGCAATTCATGTCAACCGGCGTGACCGGCCCGACCCAGCGCCCGTCCGATCCACCCCAAGCCAATACCTGACCGGATTGCAGTTGCTCCCCCGGGTCTCCAGTACAGGTCGTCAATAACAGCAGGCACGCGACGCTAGCGACCCCACCCAAGCGCAAACCGCAGCCGCTAGGAAAAAAGACTTGACCAAACACCCCAATCTCCTGTATAAGTTTGCGTATGATGGCGAGGACGAGCCGCAGCGCCAGTCCGCCCCTCTCCAGTCCGCTATCGCTACGCGTTGCCAGCGCCGCCGGTTAGCACTCCCGATCGCACGAAAATAACGGGCCCGGGGTCAGTCCACCGGCATTCGGCTGCCGGCCGACTCATCCTTCCCATCTCGCCTCACCGCTATTTCTGCGCAATCATGAGTGATGGAACTGACGCGGTCCGACGCGAAGAAAATCGTATTTGGCGCAACGCCAAAGACCCAAATATCCGTTTGACGGTGGCGAGGTGGTAGCCCCCAGGTACCTAACAAACTGCAACCTGCTAGAATGGGTTGAGACAACCATCTGCGGCTACGGCCAGATACCTGCAAAGCACCATCGCCTGCTGATGAACGAGTTGGAGGCGCTGAGTCGCGGTGATACCGACCGGCTAATGGTCCAAATGCCGCCGGGATCGGCCAAATCGACCTACACGTCGATCCTGTTCCCCGCCTGGTGGTTCACACGGCATCCGCGAGACTCAATCATAGCGGCTTCGCACACAGCGGGCCTCGCAACATATTTCGGACGCCGGGCCCGGTCAATCATAGACGAGGAGGCCCCCTCGTTGGGTTATAACATTTCGGTCCGCGATCGCGCCAACTCGCACTGGTCTACATCGCTGGGTGGAGAATATTACGCGATCGGCATTCGCGGTGCACTGATTGGACGCCGGGCCGACCTGGCGATAATCGACGATCCCGTCAAATCACAAGCCGAGGCGGACAGCCTTATCCATCGGGATCGACTTTGGGACTGGTATCGATCTGATCTCATTCCGCGGCTGAAGCCAAAGGCACGGATCATCCTGATCATGACGCGTTGGCATCAGGATGACCTCTGTGGCCGTCTACTCGAACACGACGCGGAAGAGTGGCGTTGCTTGACGTTGCCAGCGTTAGCGGAGGAGGGGGATCAGCTTAACCGCCCGCTTGGCGAACCCATTTGGCCGGAGTGGGAGGACATCCCAGGGCTGTTGCGTCGCCGCACTTCTGTCGGCCAACGCGCATGGTTGGCACAATATCAGCAATCGCCACGACCGGAGGCGGGGACACTATTCAAAGTCGGATGCCTGGAATTCATCGACTGGCTACCGCCCGGTCCCCCTGCACCGGTCGTGCGGGCATGGGATCTCGCGGCGACCGCAACGACAGGCCGTAACGATCCCGATTGGACTGTAGGGGTGAAACTAACTCGGCACGACTCGGGACGATACACGGTGCTGGATGTTATGCGGCTGCGTGGAAGTCCGCGTGAGGTGGAAGACAGTATCGTCACGGCCGCTCGGGCCGACGGTCGCGGCGTGACCATCGGCCTTCCCGTGGATCCTGGCCAAGCGGGCAAGAGCCAGACCACCTATCTTACCAGCCAACTCGCCGGCTATCACGTGGTTCCGTCGCGAGAAACCGGCGCTAAAGCGACACGGGCGGCGCCGGTCGCCTCTCAGATCGAAGGCGGTAACGTTTCGCTTTTCCGGGCCAACTGGAACCACGCATTCATTGAAGAGCTGCGCGACTTCCCATTTGGCCGCAAAGACGACCAAGTCGACGCGTTGTCGCGCGCCTTCACCATGCTGCTGGACATCGTCCCCCCATCGCGAACGCTTACGGTTCCCCACATGGCTCGCTAATTCAGCAAGAGTGCGCCCAGCCGCCCAACGTTGGACAACAAGCCTCGATGTTTGACACGATTTGCAATTTGATCCCTCGGGACCCCGATTATTCGCCACGGACGCGGATGCTCGACATCCTACGCAGGGTTCTTGATGGAACACTTTACGACGTGCTGCCGTATCAATTTCACGAGGAGCGCAGCCTCGGTGGTGACTATATCCCCCTACGCAGCCGTCGACCGAGCGTGCGTTACGGCCTGTCCCGAGTTGTCGTCGAGGACAGCGTCTCTCTCCTCTTTAGCGAGGGCCATTTTCCAACAATCGACTGCGCAGACACGACTGTCCAATCGGTTCTCTCGGACATTGCCAAGGAGGCGCGGCTCAATCAAGTTATGACAGAGGCGGCGATTTTCGGCTCGGTCGGCTCCGTCGCAATTCTCATGCGAATCCTTCGTGGGCGCGTATTCTTCCAGGTACTAGATACCACCTATCTTGCGCCACTCTGGGATCCCGAAGCACCGGACTCCCTGTGCAAAATCACCGAGCGATATAAGGTTTCCGGCACGAGACTTGCCGAAAATGGCTATCAGATTGCCGACCTCGGAATAGACTACTGGTTTGAGCGCCAATGGGATATTGAATGTGAAACATGGTTCACTCCGGTCGCTGTCGGCCATACAGGCGTACCGGACATAGATCTAGAACGAAGCGTCAAACACGGCTTGGGTTTCGTTCCGATAGTGTGGGTCAGGAACTTACCGGGCAGATCAGCAACCGACGATCCCAACGATGGCGCCTGCACTTTCAGATCGGCCATTGAGACGCAAATTGAGATCGACTACCAACTCAGTCAAGCGGGTCGCGGACTGAAATACAGCAGTGACCCTACGCTATTGATCAAAGAGCCGGCTACCAGCGATGCCCAGATAGTTAAGGGCGCCGGCAATGCACTTGTAGTCAGCGAAAGGGGCGATGCCAGGTTACTGGAAATAGGCGGTACGGCGTCCGCGGCGGTCATGGAGTACGTACGAACATTGCGAGAGCTTGCATTGGAAAGCGTACACGGAAATCGAGCGAATGCCGACCGTCTGACGGCGGCGCAATCCGGACGGGCCCTAGAACTGATGAACCAGGGTTTGTTATGGCTCGCAGACAACCTGCGCGTCAGTTACGGGGAGACTGCGCTACTTAGCCTTGCACGGATGGTTGTGCGCGCGTCACATGTCTACCCGCTGCGAGCGATGGAAAAGGAAATACCAGCACTCGATGTATCCGCCCGCCTGTCCATCAAGTGGCCGCGCTGGTATCCCCCGACAGCTGATGACCGCCAGAAAGATGCACAGACCCTGACAACCCTTGTGACCGCCGGCCTGATGAGCCGAGAGACTGCGGTCAAGGCCATCGCTGACACATTCGACATCGAGGATGTGCCTGGCGAGCTGACCGGTATTTCAGCGGACCACAGCACCAGGATAAACTGATGACCGAAATCGTACCTCAGGTTGAACCCGCTGATAACCCCGTCGACGATCTACGTGCCCGCGCGGAGCTTCTTGAAAAGAAGTTGAATGACTTTCAGCAGCAGTCAGATACGCGCCTAGTCCGCGCCGAAATGAAGGCTGAGGCCGTACGCGCAGGAATGATAGATCTAGATGGCTTGAAGCTGCTGGACTTGTCTGGGATAAAGCTTAATGAGAATGGCGAAATTGACGACGCCTCGGAATTGATGGGGCGCTTCAAAAAAGCCAAACCTTGGCTATTTGGAATGCCGTCGTCGTCCAGCCCATTGAGTGCGCCTCTGGCACAGCCACCGCGCCAAAAGCATGCGACTGAAATGACAAGCGCGGAGTACGCAGCGGCCCGTGCAGCGCTACTGAAGCAGCGCTATTAAGATAGCAGCACCATTTCTCCTTAATAAATAAAGGGACCTTCTATGGGGATTCAGAATTTTCCGCCGGCTCTGCAACCGATCATTCAGCAGGGCTTTCTGGAGCGCGAATTTGAGCAGGCCCTCCGCTCGCGTCTCGGCTATCGGGCGTGCGCAGATCGGGAAGCCTTCGCCGTAGGAATTGGTGAGACGCTCACCAAGACGCGGGTTGGCCTGAAGCCGACAGTAACAACGCCGCTGGCGCCCGCCACCAACACTAATTTTGACAATGGTCTGACGCCGACTACATGGGGGGTCGAGCAGTATACCATCACAATCAACCACTACGCAGCAACAACCGACCTCAACATGGTGACCGCCCGGGTCGGTATTGCCTCGCAATTCCTGCAGAACGCCTACGTCAATGGCGAACAGGCCGCGCGCAGCCTGGACGAATTGGCCCGAAATGCCCTGTTCAACGCGTATTTCGGCGGGAACACGCGTGTACGCAGCACGCTTGGCGGCGCCGGTCCATCGGTGCCCGTCGACGATATTCGTGGTTTCCAGACCGCCTTCGTTAACGGGGTGCAGCAGTCAGTCACCAGCTCGAACACTTTGACAGTCACGGTTGGCGCAGATTCCTATACGCTGATTGGCGCCGCGGCAGACGCAACGAACGTTTCGACCGCACCGAATGGCGTGTCCGGCGTATTGACCTTCTCCGCCAACGTATCCGTCAGCGACGGTACTGCCGGCAACACCGTGACTGCAGCGAACGCATGTGTAATTGTCCGCCCTTCGCAGCGCAGCAACACGTCGCAAATTGTCGCCACCGATACCCTAGCGATGTCTTGCCTGCTGGACGCCGTCTCGAAGCTGCGCATGAACGCGGTCCCGGAAATTGATGGCTCGTACAACTGCTACTTGGATCCGGTCTCCGCACGGCAGCTATTCGCCGATCCGGATTTCAAGCAACTTTTTCAGGGGGCAACGTCAGCCAACCAAGTGTTTCGCCAGGGCATGACAAATGATTTCCTGGGTCTGAGATTCATGCCTACTACCGAGGCGTTCGTACAGCCGCACCCGACTCTAGCGGGGCTTATGGTACGGCGGCCGATCATTTGTGGGCAGGGCGCATTGGTCGAAGGCGACTTCGCCGGCATGGCCGCGGAGGACGTCGCCCCCAAGGATTCGATCGTTGTGGTGGTGGACGGGGTAGCTATGGTTACGCGGGAGCCAATCGACCGGCTGCAACAGATCATCGCTCAATCCTGGTATTGGATGGGTGGATTCTGCGCCCCATCCGACACAACGACGAATCCCACCACTGTTCCCACCGCCACGAACGCGGCTTTCAAACGTGCCGTGATGGTAGAACATATCGGCTGATGCCTGAAGGCTGTGGAGAGATGTCGATCCAAACGATCGGCCATTTCCATCCAGCGGCATTGCCCCGCTGCATGCTCTCGCGAGATCTGTAAGAATGCAGCTTGATTGCCATGGGAAGTCGATTGCCGTAACCGGTTCTACCAGCGTGTCCGTGTCTGTTGGGTTCGGTAGGAACACATCAGTCAACGCCCCATCGCCCGACACGCCGGTACTATCTACTTCGCAAGCCGTACTGTCGTTCATCTCACCGATTACTTTTGTTGCCGATATGCTCACCAGTAGCTATGACAGTGTTTTCTTCATACGTGGCGAAGGGTGGTACCGCTAATGACGATGACGGACGCGCAGAAGACCGACGCCCGCCGCTTTTGTGGCTATCCGGCGTACGGCGCTGCACCAGCAGGGTTTGAGAATTGGCGGTTCTATCAGGTTTACGGCCTGTTGGAGTTCCGCCTTAACAACCTTTCTGACGCGGAAACGGCCGTCGTCCTCCGGTATCTGGGAACATTGACCGTGCTGGAGATCGCGATTCCACGCTCCGGTGACAACCTCGACACGGATTCTGCCGCGGTATGGATGAGAAACCGCGATGAGCCTCGCGATCGGATCCGGCTGTTTGACGACTGGTGCCGGCGTTTTTGTGGGTTCCTCGGCGTCCCTCCCGGGCCTGCGCTGGCCGACTGCGGAATTACACTGGTGGTCTAAAATGGATTCAGCTCGGCTCGAAGATCGTATCCGCTGGGGCCTAAACGTTGCCGCTCGTGCGACCGGCGTGACTACTAGCGCATACCGCCCGCGCGGAACGGAAAGTCCGCTTGCGACGCGGAACAGATTTCTTCGCCTTCATGCCGCATTCAGCGGTCTCGACGGAAAATTTACCCGGCCGAATGGGTATGGCAACGCGCTATGGTGCGGCATATTCGACGCCGCATATACGCGGCCCGGCGACTACTTGGTGCAGCACGACGCCACCTGGTTTATCGCTGCACAACACAAGATTCTACCCGTTCTTTGCGTACAGACCAACCGGGTGATTTCGTTTACTCGCCCCGCAGCGCAAACAAGCACTGGGGTGAATATGTATGGAGGCGTTACGGCAGCGAATGTCACTCCACTCATGACCAACTGGCCAGCGAGTGTGCTGGTCGCATCTAGAGAAGGTCGCCCTCTCGCCAATCTGCCCAGTGATACGTCGGTCTCCTACTGGACCGTCTTGCTGCCCGCTTGCCCCGGCGTCGTTCTGCAGACTGCCGATTTGATGTCTGATGATCTCGGACGCGGTGGTGTCGTTGCAACCACTGAGCTAACTGATCTCGGCTGGCGATTGGCTGTAAGACAGGCTACGACCTGATGGCTGACCAGTCGGATGTAGAGAATGCGTTGGTTGCACTGGCTGCCAATGCGCTATATCCAAACGGGTCGAGCTCGCCGAGTCTCCCTGGGCCGGACTGTCGGATATACCGCGGCTGGCCTAATTCAGCCGCGCTGAACGCAGACCTCGCGGCCGGCGTCATTAACGTCACAGTCTTCCCACAGGGCGAGCCAGGCCGCAATACAACCCGATATTCGCAACAATGGCAAGGTTTCCCGGCACAGGCAACACTCACCGCATCGGTTTCTGGCGTCTCGGTCACCATCGGGGGCACCGCAGGTCCGGGACAGCTCGCCGGAATGCTGGTCAATGACAGCAGTTATGTGTACGCCTCACAAGCTGGCGACACGCCGGCGACCGTAGCCGCGAACTTAGCAACTGCTGTTCGCACTGACTGGATTGTCAACCTCTCGGGCGCAACACTAACAATTCCCGGTGCCGGCAGTGTGTTGGCCCGAGTGGTCGCCGACGCTTCAGTGATGCAGGAAGTACGGCGTCAGGAACGGGGATTCCGCATCACGTGTTGGTGCCCCACACCCGCCACTCGCGACGCCTCGGCCTCGGCAATCGATCTGCTACTCGTTGGTTTTCAGTTCATCAACCTGGCCGATAGCTCCCAGGGCCGCCTACAATATCGCGGTACACTTGTATTCGATCAATCCCAGGACGCGCTGCTTTATCGCCGCGACCTGCTCTACGACGTAGAATATCCCACAACGATCACTGCCCGGCAGCCTGCCATGCTGTTCGGTGAACTTGTCCTAAACGCCGGCACCTTTACAGCCTAATCTCGGAGCCATCATGGAAATTCATTTGGTCGTTGTGAGACCTTTCGACGGCTTCTCACGCGGTGACGTGATCACGGATTCCGCGCGTATCGCCAGCATCATCAGTGGTGAACGTGCCCATTATGTTGTGCGGGTAGCCGCGCGGATGCCGGGAGGGGCTTAATACTAATGCCGATCGTTCAGCAGGGCAGCATCAATACGACGGCGCTGGTGGTGCCAGACCTCTACGTCCAGATAGTGCCACCCCAGAACCTGGTACTGAACGGTGTTCCGACCAATGTGGTTGGCGTCGTCGGCACCGCGTCCTGGGGACCGGTCGCACAACCCGTCATCGTCGCAACCATGGCGGATTATGCACAGAGTTTCGGTCCGATCATCGCTCGAAAATATGACATGGGAACCCAAATCGCCACAGCGGTCCAACAGGGCGCTCAGAATTTCCGTTGTGTTCGTGTTAGCGATGGAACCGACACGGCTGCGCAGGTGGTTGTTCCTGGGACGACGGCTACCTTTACAGCACTCTACACGGGCTCGCTCGGCAATCAGGTTAGCCTCACGCTGCAACCTGGTTCCGGAGCAAACACCTGGCGATTGATAGCAGCGTTGCCTGGATTGCAGCCTGAGGTCTATGACAATATCGGCGGTACCGGGGCGCCGTTCTGGCTCGCCCTCGCGGCAGCAGTCAATCAGGGTCAGGGTCCGCAGCGTGGACCGTCGCAGCTTGTGATCGCCAGTGCTGGTGGTGCCACGGTGCCTCCGGTAGCCTTCGCTACGACACTTGGTGCCAGTACGCCGGGGTCCGATGGGGCATCTGGGGTGTCATCCATGCAGTTGGTCGGCGTGGACATTCCTCCCCGCACCGGCATGTACGCCTTGACAGGCCAGGGCTGCGGTATCGCCGTGCTGGCCGACTCGGACGATCCAACTCAGTGGACAACTCAGGCGGCGTTCGGCCTCCAGCAAGGCGTCTATATGATCCTGACGGGCCCGGCCGGCGACACAATCCAGAATGCGGTCACAGTTATGCAGCAGGCCGGGCTCGACAGCTATTCTGCAAAGCTGATGTTCGGCGACTGGCTATGGTGGTCCGACCAGGTGAACAGCACGATCCGGTTGGTTTCACCGCAAGGGTTTGTTGCCGGCCGGCTCGCGAACCTGTCACCGGAGCAATCGAGTTTGAACAAACAGATTTACTGTGTCATCGGCAGCCAGATGTCGGGGACTCCGGGATCTGGTCAAAGCACATCCTACTCCGCGGCGGATCTCGCGGTGCTGTTCGGTGCGGGGATCGACGTGATATCCAACCCGCAGCCTGGCGGAAGCTACTGGGGGGTCCGCGGGGGCTTCAACTCATCGTCCAATCAGGCTATCGATGGTGACAACTATACGCGCCTCACCAACTACATCGCCGCTACCCTCGCCGCGGGCATGGGGCAGTATGTAGGGCAGGTCATCAACGCCAACCTGTTCCTCAGTATTCGCTCCTGCCAGCTCTCGTTCCTGCAAAACATGCTCAGCCAGGGTCTGCTTGGCAGTACCGACGGAAGTCTGCCATTCAGCGTTATTTGCGACACGTCAAACAATCCAGCGAGTAGGACTGGCCTCGGTTATGTGCAGTCGGACGCGCAGGTGCAATATCAATCGATCAACGAAAAATTCATCGTCAACGTGGAAGGAGGTCAGACAGTCCAGGTGTCCGTCCAGACCCTCCCCAGCGGGCAGGCGACCTAACGAGGTATCCCTATGTCATTTACAGCATTCTCTGTTGGTCGCGACACTCAGCTTGTCGTCATGGGCCCGAGCGGTCGTATCGACCTGGAGCATGTCACCGCCTTCGAAAGTCGACAGCTAACTCAATCGGTGCGCGTCAGCCGGTTGGATGGAACTCAGTTGGGCATCGAACTGCCTAAAGGCTGGGAGGGTAGCTTCGAGCTTGAGCGCGGCAATTCGGTAGTCGAAGACTTTATTGCAGCAACCGAGCAGGCATACTTTAATGGTGGGAGTGTGGGCTCGATCACTATGTACCAGTACATCAACGAGACGGACGGGTCGACTTCGACATATCAGTATGCTGCCGTTACGTTCAAGCTGGTCAACGCGGGGGTCTGGAAGGGCGAAAGTAGCGTCAAGCAGAAGCTCGAGTTTTTTGGCGTCAGTAGGAGTCGCATTTGATGACCCCCTCCGCGACGATTGTTGCTGAGGCAACCGAAGCACGCTCGGTTGTAGACAGCTTGGGTCGGAGGCTCACTCTCAGGAGTTTGACGGCGTTAGACAAACTGCGAATCCTAAAGGCAGCGGGACCTGAGCTTGCCCTTAACCAACCTTGGCTCGCGATGGCAATCCTCGCAAGTTCAGTGACTGCTATCGATGACATACCTATCCCTCGTCCTTCCACCGAGACCCAGATTGAGGCGCTGGTAGGTCGTTTAGGTGACAGCGGGATTGAGGCAATTGCCGAGAGTATGGAGCCATTGTCTGGGGTCGACGAGATCGAGCAGGTCACAATCGCGGGAAACTCGTCCGGCACCCCGACCTGACCGACTGCCTTTACCTGGTCAGGAACGGGGTGCCGTTCGATGTTGCCTTTTCGCTCCCACCAGATGAACGTATGGCATACGTGGTCACTTTCGGCATCCTGGATGGACAACAGTTCGATTGGCGGACGCTGCGGTGGAGGCAGCCGGTATGATGTCACACTACAACCTCACCTTTTGCTGATGGCATCGTGTTGTGAATGGCCCGCCCACGCGCAGCCCGGTGTACCTCCGCGGCAATAGTGCCTTCCGGCAAATATTCGCGGTCCGCACTCAGCTTCGCACACTTGACAGGATGATTGGTGAGTCGCCGATCAGCCTATCCAGGCTGCTGCGGATCGCCGAGGGCATCTTCGGCGGCAAGGTCGGGCGGCTACCCTGGGCCAGGCCGACCTCTCTGGCACACGGGCCGCAGGGTCTGGCGTTGACGATGATGACCACTATACCGCGGACGTCGTCTCACGTAGCCAACCATTACCGTCCTTCGCGGGCTGCTCTGGCTCCGCCCCGCCGGCCGGCAGCGTCGCTGCTAGTTCAGAATATGCGCCCGCTCCCCCCGGGGCTCGCGTCGCCACGCTTCAAGGCCCCGATTATGCCAAGCGGTTATGCTCAGATAAGACCGCGTGCAGTAAACAGGCCAGCCAGCCGCCAGGTTGAGAAAACCGCACCTATAGCTCCACGGGCTCAACGGACCTCCGTGATCCAGTCCATCGCACTCGACGCCGTTGTCTCGGCCCTTGGATCGCGGCTCTCGGCTTCCAGCCAAACGTTCGGGAGATCTCGATCTCCGTTGGAACATGTCCGCCAACCAAGGCTTCTGCCCGCTTCCGCGATCGCTCCGGTCAATTATAACTATGCTCATAATGAGTTGATTGGAGGCATAACCCGGCTCGCGGACACTTCAGCCGGCGCTATTTCGACTGCGTCGCCATCACATACCTCGGCGGTAGCCGGCCTGAAGGCAGCGCGGAGCAATCGAAGCGGTTACCGAGACGGCAACGGCAAGGGAAAGAACACTGAGCAGGGCGATCTCTACCTTGAGGGTTCCATCCTTAGTCGCTGGCTAACCCAGCACTTGAACCGAGAGATCGTCCGTCCACGTGCTGGTATCATGGCTGTTGACCCTCGAATTACACCATCGTGGGGTGGGCCGTCACTCGCGACGTGATTTTCGCCACGTCATCTCATAACATATCCCGGGCACGATAGGGGGTATCACCGTGAGTGTGCTTCTACCTCGCCAGCCGTGCTCAAGTCCGTCGTTCGAGGAGCCGAATGTCAGGTGTAGTGTTGGTACTTGGACCGGTCGCCTTCCAAGCCTTCGAAATACCGTCGGGTATCAATTTCGGAGGACGACAGCTCCTAGCAGTCCATCAGTTGACCGATGGTCGAAGGGTTGTCGACAGCATTGGCCCCGATGAGTCCGAAATCTCCTTCTCGGGCGCGTTCTCGGGAGCAGACGCTACCTTGCGCGCGAGGGCGTTGAATGCCCTTCGCGTTGCGGGCGGCGGGATAAGCCTGACGTGGGACGTCTTCTTTTATACGGTCGTTCTAAGTCGCTTTGATGCCGAATATGAGAATCCCGTATGGATACCGTACCGGATCTCTTGCACTGTAGTGAGGGATGAGGCCTCCGCAGCGAATTCTTCCGTGATCTCCCTGGGCAATTCGGTCCTCGCCGATCTGGGTGTTGCTGCCGGTCAATGCGCCAGCCTTGGCGTCGATTTCACTGATGTCCAGGCCTGTTTGGCAGATCCCAATGCCACTACCCTTGGGAGTGCTGCATACGCAGCCGCCCAGTCGAGCCTCAGCCTGACACAGTCCGCTATCAATACCCAAATCGGATCCACCGAGGCCACACTCCGGACCGTTATTTCTTCAAACCCTGGCAACGCCGGGTCCCTGATAACAGACCTTGTGACATCTACGACGGCTGCTCAACAGTTGGCGGACTTGACGAGTGCCAGCGCCTATGTGGGGCGAGCTGCGCGAAATCTCTCGAACGCGAGTACCTGACGTGCAGACAATCACTGTCGCCGGCGGTAACCTGTTTCGTATTGCTGCCGAACAATTGGGCGACGCCACGCAATGGTTAAGGATCGCCCAGTTAAACCGGCTTAACGATCCTATGCTTTCGGGCGTCGTGACCTTGCTGATCCCAAATCAGGACCCCAACGCAGGAGGTGGCATTGCTTCTCAATGAACCTCCACCATCATATCGGGCCCCTAGACTCTGCCTTCTTGCAAATGGCCAGATACTGACCGGCGCATATGAGGCAGAAGTCGCCTCAAACAACCACTTTAGCGCTGACCGCTTTGATGCTGTCATTGCGCTTGGCCCCGATCCATGGGCAGACGCGTGCTTCTGGTCGTCCGAACCGGACGTCCTGATTGATATCCAATTGGGCCTCGATGGCGGAGCGAATTTTACAAGCCTCATACAAGGATTCGCCGACAAGGTATCGATAGATCCGGTCGGTGGTGTCGTGCGTGTCAGCGGGAGAGATTTCACCGCGGCACTGATTGGGGCTCAAACGCAAGAAGCCTTTTCCAATAGAACATCAAGCGAAATTGCTACGATTTTTGCACAGCGCCACAGCCTTGTTCCTTGCGTAGTTCCAACCAGCACCCCGGTCGGCCGCTTCTATCAAAGCGATCATGAAAGCCTAACGCTCGACCGGTTCTCTGGGGCAACGACCGAGTGGGATCTGCTAGTATATCTGGCTCGGCAGGAAAGCTATGATGCTTTCGTGACCGGAACCGACCTGTGCTTCCAACCAGCCGCACAGATTTCGACGATCGATCAAGTGCTATATCCGGCGGACATGATGGAACTCAGGTTAGAACGTGCATTGACCCTCGCACGCGACATCCAGGTTACGGTACAGAGCTGGAACTCGCTCCAGCAAATGGCGTTCACCGAGAGCGTCAGTAGCACTATCAGCGGAAGTTCCTCGAGCGGCTCCAGTTCTAGCGCAAGATCAGCCCAGCAGTACGTTATCATGCGTCCCAATTTGACACCTGACAAGGCGCTGGCAGTCGCTCAACAGCGCCTGTCCGAGCTATCCCGCCATGAGCGCGTAATCGAGTTCTCTATGCCGGGAGAACTTGCGCTTACCCCCCGAAGCACGATCCAGTTAGATGGAACCGGAACGGACTTCGATCAAGCTTACTATATAGATTCCATTGAGCGCACATTCCGGCCTCAGACTGGGTTTATCGAGCGGGTGCGGGCTAGCAATAGCTCGCCAAGGACAAATTCGGTTCTTAACTCGACGAGTTGATTGATGGAACGCTTTTTGAACGCTATAAAGATGCACGCGGACGCGCTGGTTCAGACTCAGGCGCAACCGCGATTCGGTACAATCACATCGGTCGACCCAAATACAGGAACGGCGCGACTGACGCTGCAGCCGGAAGGGGTCCTAAGCGGCTGGCTTCCTGTCTTATCGCCCTGGGTAGGCGCCGGCTGGGGAATGATCTGCCCTCCGGCACCTGGAGATCAGGTCTTTGTGCTCTCTCAGGAGGGGGCAGCCGAACACGGGGTCATCGTTGGTCGGGTATTCTCGAGCCAGCAGTGTCCTCCGCCCGCTCCTAGCGGTGAACTGTGGCTTGTACATCAGTCAGGCTCCTTCCTGAAACTACTTAATGATGGGACGGTTCAAGTGGGCGGTGATTTGCACGTAACGGGAGACGTCTACGACAGCCAAGGGCCTTTATCGCGGTTACGGGGCCACTATGATGCTCACACGCATACTGATTCCCGCGGCGGCGTAACGACTACGACCAGCCAACCGGATTAGGGACATCATGGCCGACATTGCCCACCAGTGGGGTTCTGATCTCGCGTTCGGACCCACAGGCGATCTGGCTGTCGTTGTCGGCCCGGCGCTCGGCCAGCAACGGGTCCTGCGGCGCCTTCTTACCAATCTGCTCGACTATATATGGCAACCTGCCTATGGTGCCGGTTTGGCCGGCTTCATCGGGCAGCCGGCGAATGCTTTACAAATCCGCGCGACGATTCGCAGCCAGATATTCAAGGAAGCTGCGGTGGCACAAAATCCAGAGCCGACTATCGGCGTGACGCTCTGTCCTGGCGGTGCCGCGGGAGACGTCTATGTGCATATTCTTTATGTCGATGCACAGACCGGACAGACGCAGGTCTTGACCTTCTCTGTGAGTATATAGACGATGCAGCTTCCACTTCAAACATTCACCAGCCTGGTTCAGGGTATGGCCTCGGCCGTTCAGGCTGCTGCGGCTCAGCTTCTAGACCTTACCGTTGGCTCCACGCTTCGGGCAATATTGGAGGCGGCAGCATCGATTGCATTGTGGATGCAATGGCTGGTGTTGGAGGTTCTCCAGATGACGCGCGCGGCTACGAGCACCGGAGCTGATCTTGATAGTTGGATGGCCGACTTCTCCCTGGCACGCCTTCCAGCGAGTCCTGCGTCTGGAACGGTCACGTTTTCCCGATTTGATTCCAGCGTTCCTGCACTTGTCCCGGTAGGCGCCCTTGTTCGGACGACCGACGGTACCCAGACTTTTGCGGTCACTGAGGACGTCACCGCGCCGGGATGGAACCAGGCGCAAAACGGTTACGTGATTGGAGTAGGGGTGACCGCCCTTGACGTGCCTGTTGTGGCGCAGACCGCAGGAACGTGCGGCAACGTGCAGGCCACATCGATAACTGTCCTTGCGTCGGCATTGTCCGGTGTCGATGGTGTCTTGAATGCCACTCCATTCGACAATGGCGTCAACGCGGAGTCGGATTCGGCCTTAAGGCTTCGGTTCCAGAGTTTTATGTCAAGCCTGTCGAGGGCAACCCTTTTTGCGGTGAGGTACGCGATCATCTCCGTTCAGCAGGGGCTCAGCTATACAATACAGGAGAACCAGAGTTCGTCGGGAGAATTCCAGCTCGGGAATTTTGTGATCGTCGTGGACGACGGAACTGGGTACCCGTCGAACACACTTTTGTCTATGGTCCAACAGGCTGTGGAGGCGGTTCGGCCGGTCGGATCAACATTTGCCGTCTTTGCGCCAACGGTCA
>JBEKNT010000019.1:0-31427 GCA_049522565.1 Acetobacteraceae bacterium | reverse complement strand
GGCCACCGATGTACGCACCCCTCCCCCCGCCCCCCTCCCTCAAGGGGCGGGGGAGAGGAAGAAACCGCGCTCAGCGTCACATCCAGCCCGACCCGCCCCCCACCCTCAAGGGGAGGGGGAGAGGAAGAGCTCAGTCATACGTGACCGTTCAGCAGCTCTTGCTTCAGTTTCGGCGAGGCCGGCCTGGGGCCGAGGAACGTGGCCAGTATCGCTTCGGCGAGCGCCGGCCGGGAGATGATGCCAACCTGTTGCCCGCTGACCGCGACCGTGGCGCCGTGTGGCGTGAACAGCAGGGAATAGTTGTCGCCGGCGTGCATGGCGGGCATCTCGGCAAGGAACCGCGCGACGTCGTCCGGATCGAGCAGGCAGGGCGCCTGGCAGTTGTTCTCCAGGCCCTCGCGCCAGGCCTTGCGGGCGGCTTCGGCACTGACGCTGCGCTCGAATTTGACAATCAGCAGCTTGGTCTCCGGCGAGCGGATGATCTGCTCCGGATCGGTGCTCGGATACTGCAGATAGAGCGCGGCGACATAGATGTGAATGCCCAGCAGCGAGTAGGTGCGCAATCCATAGCCGTTCAGATGCAGTGTTCTCCCGTCCGCCTCCACCGTGTCAGGCAATTGCATGCCGTCGAGTTCTGCCGCGAGCCCGACGCAGCAGACGGGCAGAACGGTGGCCAATGCGATGAGCGTGCGACGGCAAGGCACGTCCGCAAACCACGGTCCGATGAGCTTCATCCTTCAGAGGTTCGAACGATCATGTTGGCCCCGGTCGCACGGCCATGCAAACCACGACGATGTGGGCGCGGCCCGTGCGAACCCGTCGGAGCCAATCGTTGCGCAGTTGATATCAGGCCTCCGCTTGCACGTCGCCGAGATAGGCGCCCGCGCCGCGCAACCGTTCTTGCAGCGTGGGCACGGAGACCGCACGCGGCGAACAATCGCTTTCGAGCGACAGTGCCGCGGCGGTCCCGGCGGCCTCACCCATCGCGAAGCAGGGCGGCATCACACGGATGGCGCCCAGCGCTTCGTGCGTCGCCGAAACCGCGCGGCCGGCGATCAGCAGGCCATCGACGTCGCGCGGCACCAGAATGCGATACGGGATTTCGTAGACATTGGCGGTGGGCGGCGCCTCCGCCGTGCCGCCGCCGGCGCCGCTCGGGTCATGAATATCGACCGGGTAGCCACACAGCGCCACCACATCCTCGAAGCGCCGGCCGTTTTGCAGATCGCCGAGCGTCAGTGTGTATTCTCCCACCACACGCCTGGTCTCGCGCACGCCGATCTGCGCCGCGGTGTCGAGCAATGCGCAATTCTCGAACCCCGGCAGGTCGGAGCGAAAGAAACGCAACAGCGCCGCGGCCTGTTCGCGGCCCTCGATCTCGGCGGCGGTGAGGTCGTGCACGTCGGTGCCGTTGCGGCGCAGGACGCGGCTCGTGTTGATGCGCCAGACGCCGGGTTGCAGCGTACGATACATGCCGATGCCCTTCCGCGGCGCCGGGAAGCGCCCCTCCCGGGTGGCCTTGGCGACGATCGACGCATAGGGACGGAAATCCTCGGGGTGGCTGCGCACATACTCTTCCACCACCGCGTCATCGATGCCTTGCACACGGAAGAACAGCGTCATCGGCTGGGTCAGCCCATCGGCATCGCGCCCGAGTGCGGTCGCGTTTCCCGCCAGCGTCGCGACATCGCCATCGGCGGAACAATCGACGAAGCGCCGCGCCGGCTGCACATGCAGGCCGCTCTTGCTGGCGCATACCAGTCCGGCAATGCGTTGCCGGCCATCCGACGCGGGCTCGGTCAGCGCATCCACCACCAGCGTGTGCAGCAGCAATTCGACGCCGGCCTCGCGGCACATGCGCATGGCCGCGAACTTCGCCGCTTCCGGGTCGAACGGCGTCACCTTGTCGTGGCCGTATTCGATGAAGCCGCAATAGGCGCTGCCCGCCGGAATGCCCGAGGGATGCAAGGCGCCGCCATCGGCGACCATGCGTTGCACGAATTCCTCGAAGATCCCCTTGATCAGTTGCTGCGAGCCGTCCAGCGAGTAGGACGTCATGCAGGGGCCCACCAACCCGGCCGTCAGATTGCCGCCGAGGAAGCCGTAGCGTTCGATCAGCAACGTGCTTGCCCCGCCGCGCGCCGCCGCGATGGCCGCCGCGATGCCCGAGGGGCCGCCGCCCACCACGACGACATCCTTTTCCGGCGCCACTTTGAGCGAACGATTGTACGCAACGGAGCCAGTCGAAGGTTCTGTGTTCAAGGAGGTGTTTCCTGCATGCCTGTTGGTGCGTTGAAGCTAGAGATCAGCGGAACATCGAGCCGCCATCGGCATCGAGCGCCGCGCCATAGACGAAAGACGCCGCCGAGGAACAGAGGAACAGAATGGCGGCCGCCATGTCGTCCGGCCGTCCCATGCGCTTCATCGGCAGCCCCTCGGCGATACGCGCCTTGAGTTCCGGGGAGACGCCGCGATGCATTGGCGTATCGGAAGGGCCTGGGTTGAGTGCGTTGATACGCACGCCCTTTCCCGCCAACTCGCGCGCGACGGATTTCACCAGCGAGAGCACGCCGGCCTTGCTGGCGGCATAGGCGGCGTCGGCAATCAGTCCGCCGCCGCCGCGTACCCCGGCATCGGACGCGACGCAGACGATCTGTCCGCCGCCGGCAGCGAGCATGCGCGTCACCGCCGCCTGTACGACGAAGACGGTACCCAGCAGGTTGATGTCGAGCACGCGCCGCCAATGCTGCCAATCCATATCGGTGAGCCGCTTCGCGGCGATCACGGCGGCGCAGGTGACAAGATTGTCGATCCTGCCAAGCTGCGAATCCGCATAGGCGAAGGCAGCGCGAATGCTTGCGGGGTCGCTGACATCGAGCGCGGTCGCGCATGCCTTGCCGCCCGCGGCACGGATCGCTTCGGCATGCTTTTCCACCGCTTCCCCCGCCAGATCGGTCAGCAGCACGTGCGCGCCATGCGCGGCAAAGCTGCGTGCCGCTTCCAGCCCCATGCCGCCGGCGGCGCCGGTGATGAACACGGTCTGGCCAGCAAAATGGTCCCGGGCGAAGGCATCGGAAGGCACGTTGCGGGCCGTGATTCCCGTGGTCATATCACTTTCCAATTGTCGTTCGCCGAGCCATCGCGACCGATGCATGCCAGGCGCCCCTAACCTTGACTCTCGGTTGTCGTGCGCCGGCCGCATCGCCCGTCATGGCCGGGCTTGACCCGGCCATCTATCGCGGCACCGCGGCTGCATAGATGGCCGAGTCAAGCCCGGCCATGACGTGAGGAGCGGCCGGTATAGATGGCCGGGTCAATCCCGGCCATGACGGTTGCAGTGGCCGGTATAGATGGGCGGGTTAAGCTCGGCCATGACGGTTGGAGTGCCGGTATAGATGGCTGGGTCAAGCCCGGCCATGACGGTTGGAGTGCCGGTGCCGATGCCGGTACGCCAATCAATCGGACGGCTGTATCAGTGTTTCGCGTCTTCCTCCACGATAGCCTTGGCTTGCCCCCCTACGCTTCCTGTAGCAACCTTAAAAAACGGCGTGACGGCGTGCAACCTGCTGTCGCCATCCGGCGAGCGTGTCCGGCGCCAGGCGAGGGAGAGAACATGCGTGCCATCACCCGTCGTGGCGTGCTGCTGGGTGCCACCGGTGTCGCGGCGGCCGGCGGCCTGGCTCCCCCCGTCCATGCCGCGGACAAACCAGGCAAGCTCACCATCCTGGCGCATCGCGTGCATCAGCTTGTCTGCACCGAAGGGCCGGCGGGCGACGCCACCAAACCATGGCGAGAGCAGAATGGGATCGCGCTGGAGTGGGTGACGCTCGACCTGAACGCGATCCGCGACCGCCT
The DNA here is from genome assembly GCA_049522565.1 of Acetobacteraceae bacterium. Lineage (GTDB taxonomy): Bacteria > Pseudomonadota > Alphaproteobacteria > Acetobacterales > Acetobacteraceae > JASHVB01. The sequence goes on along the minus strand of JBEKNT010000019.1, from coordinate 27,572 downwards.
GATGCGGGAGGCCAGCCTGTCGCACACCGACATCAATGTCGGCTTCCTGCTCAACACCGCCGCGGTGCCGGAAGCCCTGGCGCTGTTCGAACCGCTCGACCCCTTTATGCAGGCGACACCGATCGAGGATCCGGACGATATCTCGGCCGGGTTCATGCAGGCATTCGCTTATAAGGGCGTGCAGTACGGCATGCCCTTCCGCCAGGCGGTGAACGCGCTGCACTGGAACGCTGCCCTGTTCAACGAACGAGGGGTCGAGGCGCCGGCGAACACCATCGATAGTTTCCTGGACGTCGCCCGCAAGCTCAGCTTCACCAACAAGGATGGCACGCGGGTCTATGCCTTCGCCGCGGAGGGCGATAATTATACCGTCATGGTGACGATGGCGCGGGCCTATGGCGGCGATCTCATCACCGAGGATTACCGCGTGCTGGCCGACCAGCCCGGCATGATCGAGGCGCTGAAGCTGCTGCGCGCGATGTACCAGGAGAAACTGGTGCCGCCGAACATCACCGCCATGTCGCAGAACGACCTGATCGGCGCGATGCAGCAGGGCCAGGTGGCGATGGAACAATTCCCGTTCGGCCGCACCGTGCTGTTCAACGATCCGAAGAGTTCGAAATACCCCGGCCAGTTCAAGCTGGCCATGTTCCCGGGCAAGAACCTCGGGGATGTCGTCAGCACAGCCGAGTTCTGGGGGATGGTGATTCCGAAGACCGCCGCCGCCAAGGACTGGAGCTGGAGCCTGATGCGCGATCTGGTGAGCAAGCAGAATACCGTCATGGAAACCATCAACGGCAACGGGCCGGTGCGGGTCTCCGCCTATTCCGCTCCCGAGATCGTCAGGCAAATCCCCTATGCGGCGATGGAGGCGCAGGCGCTGAAGGCCGCGCGCGTGCCGATGCCCGCCTTCGCCAAGGCGGCGCAAGCCAAGGATATCTGCGTCGAGGAGATGCAGGCGGCGATGCTCGGCATGAAAACGCCGGAACAGGCGGGCAAGAGCATGGCGCAGCGGTTGCGCCCGCTGATGCCTGCCTGATCCTGCCGCCGCCGATGCAACGCTTCTCGCTGGGCCGGCTGCTGATGCTGGCGCCCGCGCATCTTCTCCTGCTCTGCACCATCGCGCTGCCGTCGCTCTACGTGCTGTGGCTGAGCTTTACCGAATCGACCTATGGCAGCATCAGCGGCTACGTCGGCTTCAGCAATTACGCCGCGATGCTGGCCGACCGGTATTTCTGGCGCGCGCTGGTCAATACGCTCATCGTCGTCAACGTCGTCGTCTACGTGGAGTTGGCGCTCGCGGTGGGTATCGCCGTCGTGTTCGTGCAGGGTGTGCCGTTCCGCCGCGTGCTGATCGCCATCATGTTGATGCCGTACGCGATCAGCGAAGTGGTCGCCGTGGTGATCTGGAAATTCATGATGGATCCGGACATCGGCATGATCGAGCGCCCGCTCGCCGCGCTGGGTCTGCCGCTGCACTGGGCGGTCGATCCGTCCGCCGGGCTCGCTCTGGTCTGCATCATCAGCGTCTGGCTCAACATGCCGTTCAGCTTCATCATCGCCTATGCGGCGATGCGGGGCGTGCCAACGGAACTTTACGAGGCCGCGCATGTGGATGGCGCCTCCGGCTGGCAGAGCTTCCGCTACATCACCTTGCCGGTCATTTTTCCGGCCCTGCTGGTGGCGCTGATTTTCCGCTACATCGTCGCCTTCCGGCTGTTTTCCGAGGTCTGGTTGCTCACCGGCGGCGGCCCGGCGCGGATGACCGAGGTACTGTCGATCTATCTCTACAAGCAGGCGTTCACCTATGCGGATTTCGGCCGCGGTGCGGCGGCCGGCTGGATCATGGTGCTGGCGTCCGGCGTTTTCGCGGTTGCCTATGTCAGCCGGCTCAACCGGGCCGGCTTCGGGCGCGGCACATGAGACACAAGAAGCCGGCGGCGCAGGCGCTGCGCGCTGTCATCATAGTGCTCGTGCTGATCTGGTCGGGGGTGCCGATCGCCTTCGTCGTCATCGCATCCTTCAAGCCAAACCAGCAGATCTTCACCTATCCGCCGACGCTGCTGTTCAGCCCGACCCTGGTGCATTATCGCGATCTGCTGGTCAAATGGCCGGATTTCCTGCGCACGCTTGGCAACAGCCTGGCCGTGACCGCCGGCGCTACGCTGGTCTGTGTCGGGGCGAGCCTGCTGGCCGGCTACGTCTATTCCCGTGTCCGCAACCGCCTGATCGCCGCTTCGGCCTTCTATATGGTCGGCATCCGCCTGTTGCCGCCGATCGTCGTCACCCTGCCCCTGTTCCCGCTCGCCGATTACCTCGGCCTGAGCGACACCCGCACCGCACTCATCATCCTTTATGCGTCGTTCTTTGTCTCACTCGGCACGCTGCTGCTGAAGAGCTTCATCGACGGCATCCCGGAGGAACTGGACCAGGCGGCGCACATCGACGGCGCCTCGGACCTGGTGATCCTGTCGCGCATCATCCTGCCGCTCTCGGCGCAAGGCCTGGTTGCCGCCAGTGTCTTCGTCGTGGTCTATGCGTGGAACGAATACCTGTTCGCCTTCATCTTCACCACCACGCGCGCCAAGACCGCTCCCCTGCTGCTCAGCGAGATGATGTCGTCGCTCACCGGTGTCGATTGGGGCGTGCTGTTCGCGGCCGTAACGGTGCAACTGGTGCCGATCGTGCTGTTCGTCATTCTGGTCCAGCGCTTTCTCATCTCCGGCCTCACCGCCGGAGCGCTGAAAGGCTAGTGCTCGAAAGCACGGGCACGCGAGACGCCGGCGGTGCATGACCGACCGCAGACCAACCCGGTCTGATGCTAGCGCGAACCATCGCCAGCGGTGGCAGTATGATGCGGCGACGTCATGCTTCTCCCGGCAAGGCGCCGGCCTGACGCGCCACCTCTGCGGTCAACGCTGATGGCAGCATCACGCCTCCGGCCGTACGATCAGCACCGTACCGTCCACGCCCTCGACGCGCAGCCGGGCGCCCGGGTCGGGCTGCGGCACATCGGTCGGCACGCGGGCCGCCCAGTCGCTGTCGCCAACCCGCACGCGTCCTTCGCGACCGTGAAAAATCAGGGCGGTCGCCGCGCGGCCCGCCAACCCCGCCTGCTGCGTGTTCAATCGCGTCGGATGGCGACGCAAACGCAGGCCGACAGTGAGCGAAATCGCTGCCAGGACGCCGAATGTCACCACCTGAAGTTCGAAGCCGATCCCCGCCGACAGCGTCACCAGGCCGGTGCCGCACGCCGCCAGCCCCAGCCACATCATGAAGACACCCGGCGCGAGCATCTCCAGCAGCAGCAAGACGAGACCCGCGACCAGCCAGATGATCCAGTCGTTCATGACGTTGGGCCAGGCCCCCAGGGCCCGGATGCCGGCGGCATCGGCGAAGCGGGCGCGATCGGTGGCATCGGCGGAAACGGCGGCGGCTCCGGAGGCAGCGGCGCCGCACCTGGCGGGATGCCTGCCGGCGGTACGCTCCCGGGCGGAGTCGCATCGTCGCCGCGCAGCAATTGCATCGCCTGCACGATGCCGCCGGCCAGCGCCGCGCTCTCCATCGGCACCACCACCAGCCGCGTGTTGGGCGCCGACGCCAGCGCCTGGAACGCGCGCACGTAGCGATCGGCGATGAAGTAGCGCAGCCCCGCCTGGCCGTGCTGCGTCGCCGCGTCGGAGACCATCTGTGTCGCCTCGGCCTCGGCGCGAGCCAGCGCTACCCGCGCCTCGGCGTCGCGGTTTGCCGCCTGCTGGCGCCCCTCGGCCTGGAGGATCAGCGACTGCTTCTCGCCCTCGGCGCGCAGGATCGCGGCCTGGCGCTGGCCTTCGGCGAGGGCCACCGCGGCGCGACGCTCGCGTTCCGCGGTCATTTGCAGGTTCATCGCGCGGATCAGATTATCGGGCGGCTCGATCTTGCGAATCTCGACGCGGCTGACCTTCACGCCCCACGGCTCGGTGGCGCCGTCGAGGATCGTCAACAGTGCGGTATTGATGCGCTCACGCGACGACAGCGTCGCGTCCAGCTCCATCTCGCCGATCACCGCGCGGATGTTGGTCATCGCCAGCGTGGTCAGTGCGAGCGTGAGGTTGGCGACCTGATAGGCCGCCTTCTCCGGTTCCATCACCCGATAATAGATGATGCCATCCACCGCGACCGAGGCATTATCCCGGGTTATCACGCTCTGTTCCGGAATCTCCACCACCTGCTCTTGCACGTTGAGCTTGCGTCCGACGCGGTCGACATAGGGCAGCACGAAATTCAGCCCCGGTTGCAGCAGCCGCGTGTACGCACCGAACCGTTCGACGGTCCAGACCTGGCCCTGCGATACCGTCTTCACCCCGGCGAACAGGGTGACGACGACCAGGATCAGGACAAGGATCCAGACGATGATGACCGCACCGACCATGCGGGTTCCCCCCGAGGAATGTTACGGGGTTCTACCGCATGTTCAGTTTCGCTGCCATTGCACGATGTCAAGCTGGTCCCCCGTCAGGCCCGGCCGTGGCCAGGGGAGTGCGCTACTCCAACACCGCCTCGAGCGTGATCGTGGCGTTCAACACCTTCGACACCGGGCAATTCGCCTTCGCGCCCTCGGCCAATTCCTTGAATTTCGCGGCGTCGATCCCTGGTACCTTCGCGCGCAACGCCAGATGTACCGCGGCAATCTTCCAGCCGCCCGGCACCTGCTCCATGGTCAGCGTCGCGTCGGTATGCAGGCTTTCCGGCGGATGGCCTGCCCCGCTGAGCTGGAATGCGGTGGCCATGCTGAAGCAGCCGGCATGGGCGGCGGCGATCAGCTCCTCCGGGTTGGTGCCTTTGCCGTCGCCGAAACGAGCGTTGAAGCCGTACGACGTATCCTGCAGCGTGCCACTTTGCGTGGTCAGGCTGCCGGTGCCGTCCTTGCCGCTGCCGGACCAGGCCGCGGACGCGTGACGCTTGATGCTGGCCATGCTTGCCCTCCTGCTTCGTTGGGTCGCCGCCATGCCGGGCGGCATCGTCGCATATGGGTTGCCACGCAGCCGTCCACCATAGCGGCCGGACCTACGGCCCCTTCCATTGCACGATGTACAGTCCGGCATCGTAATCGGTCAGATAGACCAGCCCGTCCTGCGCCACGAACAGATCCGCCGTGTGACGCATCTTCGCCCGGCCGCGCATCGGTTCCATCCATTTCGTCGGCTGCGGCGGCACGAAATAGCCGATCTCCTGTGGCCGATACGCATCGGCGATGTCGAACACGCGCAGCCCGGCGCTCTGCCAGGTGGCGAAGATCGTCGTCGAGGACTGGAACGAACCCGGCCGGTTCTCGTGCAGGTTATGCGGTCCGAACTGACCGCCCAGCTTGACGTAGTCCTGGTCCGACGGCGTCGGCAGCGTGGCGATGCTGACCGGATTGCTTTTCTCGCGGATGTCGAACACCCAGGTGCGCTTGTTCTGGCCTTCCAGGTCGATGTTCATCACCGCCTCGTCCGCGACCACCAGCAGGTCGCGGTCGTGCAGTGGCAACGCGCTGTGGGTGCCGCCGCCATACGGCGGGCACCAGTTGCGGTGGACGATCAGTTTCGGTGCCGACTTGTCCTTCACGTCGAGGATGGTCAGTCCGCCGTCGCGCCACGACGCATAGGCGATGTCGTCGGCCACCACCGCGTGGTGCAACGCCCAGCGATTTTTCCATGTGGGCGTCTCGCCGCCGGCGGCGTGCATGCCGGGGATCCACCAGCGGCCGACCTCGCGCGGGCGGGTCGGCTCTGCCATGTCGATGACGATCAGGATGTGGTCGGTGTAGCCGTCGAGCAGGGCAGAGGCGTAGGCGTAGCGGCCGCCGGTCCACCAGATGCGATGCAGGCCCAGACCTTGCACTTCCATGAAGCCGATGGCGCGCGGATTGGCCGGATCGGAAATGTCGTAGACCCGCATGCCGGCCGAGAAATCCTCGCCCCGCTTGCCGTAGCGCGACGAATCCACCTGGTTCGACTGGCTGTAGTATTCCTTGATCGACAGCAGCGCCTTCAGGTCCAGCTCCTCGATGCACAGCAGCAGGTCTTCCGCGGCTTGCAGGTGCATGCACCAGGAGTTCGGATGGATCGGTGCGAAGTTCACCGGCTTTGGATGGCGCGGGTCGCGCACGTCGGTGACCATGACGCCGCGGCTGACCCGCGTACCAACGTATGCGTGGCCGCGCGCGACCATCACCTGGACGCCGTCGCCGCGGCCCCCCTGGTCGGTATGGCCGAGGAATTCGACGTTTCGCGCACCTTCCGGGACGATCATGGCTTGCCTCCTGCTCCATTCGGTCGGCAGACTACTCCAGGTTGAGGGAGGATGTGAGCCATGCCGACTTATGTCATGCTGGCCAACTGGACCGACCAGGGTGTCCGGTCGATCGACGAAAGCCCCAAGCGCGTCGATGCGTCGCGCAAGGCGCTGGAGGACATGGGCGGGCGCTTCCTGTCCACCTACATGACGATGGGCGCCTACGACCTGGTCATCACCTACGAGGCCCCGGACGACGCGGTGGCGGCGCGTTTCATTCTGATGCTGGGCAAACTCGGCAACGTGCGCACCACGTCGCTGAAGGCGTTCCCGGAGGAGGCGTATCGCCAGATCATCAATTCTCTGCGGTCAGGGTAACGGGCACCGGTCGTCCGTACCGCTGTTCAATATTGACGGTCCGGCATCTCACTGCGCCACCGGACTGTCGATCGGTGCCGGCCGGCCGGCCGGCGCGTCGGTTGTTGTCGCTTTCACATGGTGATCCGCGGCGAGCAATAGGTAGACCGCCGGAACCACGAACAGGGTGAAGAGCGTGCCGACCGCGAGGCCGCTGGCGATCACCAGGCCCATGTCGAAGCGGGAGACGGCGCCGGCGCCGCTCGCGGTCAGCAGCGGGATCACGCCGAGCACCATCGCCGCCGTGGTCATCAGGATCGGCCGCAGCCGGATGCCCGCCGCCTGTTCTACCGCTTCGCGCTTGGTCCTGCCCTGTTTCTGCAACTCGTTGGCGAATTCCACGATCAGGATGCCGTGCTTGCTGATCAGGCCCATCAGGGTGACCAGCCCCACCTCGGTATAGATGTTCAGCGTGGCGCCGCCGATGCCGGTGCTGACGAACAGCAACGCGCCGGCGATCGACATCGGCACGGAAACCAGGATGATCAGCGGGTCGCGGAAGCTTTCGAACAACGCGGCGAGCGACAGGAACACGATGATCAGCGCGAAGCCGAACGTCCCGACGAAGCCGGCGGATTCCTGGACGTACTGGCGCGACAGGCCGCCGTAATCGACCGTATAGCCTTGCGGCAGCGTCGTCTTTGCCAGGTTCGTCAGGTAGTCCACCGCGGTGCCCAGTGCGACCCCGGGCGCCGGCACACCCTCGATCGTTGCGGAATTGAGCTGCTGGAAATGATTGAGCGATTCCGGCATCGTGCTGGTGACAATGTGCGCCACCGTCGAAAGCGGTACTGAACCGCCGCTCGCCGTCCTGACGTAGTAGTTCAGCAACTGGCTGCTGTTCAGCCGGAAGCGTTGCTCTACCTGCGGGATCACCTTGTAGGACCGCCCGTCCAGGCTGAAGTAGTTGACGTAGCCGCCGCCGAGCATTGACCCCAGCGCGGCGCCGATGTCGCTCATGTTCAGGCCGAGCAGCGCCGCCTTGTCGCGGTCGAGCACCACCGTCGATTGCGGCTGATCGATGCGCAGGTCGCTGTCGAGGAAGATGAACAGGCCGCTCTTCACCGCGGCTTGCAGCAATTGCTGCGCCACGGTGTTGAGCGCGTTGAACGGCTGCGTCGTGCCGATAACGAACTGGATCGGGAAGCCGTTAGATCCGGGCAGCGGCGGCGGAGGGAACACGACCGTGTTGAAACCGGCAACCTGCGCAAGCGCCTGCTGGACCTGCGGCTGCAACTGATTGGTCGTGCGCGTGCGCTGATCCCAAGGCTTCAGCACCATGCCGGCGATGTTCTGGCCCGCCACGTCAAGCTGGAAGACGTGATCGGTTTCCGGAAACCGCGTGAAGATCTTGTCGATCTGTTCATCGTACATCAGCCGCTGCTGCAACGTGGCGTTGGGCGCCGCATGCGAGATGGCGATCAGGACGCCCTGATCCTCCTGCGGCGCCAGTTCGCTTGTGGCACTGGCGTAGAGGAAGTAGATGCTGACCAGCACGATCGCGGCGAACACCAGGGTGACCGGCAGGAAGTTCAGGCTGTTGTGCAGCCGCCGCTCGTAGCGGCTGTGCAGCCAGGCAAAGCGCCGGTCGATGAAATCCACCAGCCGCGCCTCCCAGCCGCTGCGGTCGGCGGTGTGCGGCGGCAGGAAGCGCGAGCACAGCATCGGCGATAATGTCAGAGCGATGATGGCGGAAACGGTGACTGCGCCCACCAGCGTGAAGGCGAACTCGGTGAACAGCGCGCCGGTCAGCCCGCCCTGGAAGCCGATCGGCACATAGACCGCGACCAGCACGACGGTCATCGCGATGATCGGGCCGCCCAGTTCGCGTGCCGCCTGGATGGCGGCCGGGATGGGACGCATGCCGTCTTCCAGATGACGATTGACGTTTTCCACCACGATGATGGCGTCATCCACCACCAACCCGATGGCCAGCACCAGGGCGAGCAAGGTCAGCAGGTTGATGGAGAAGCCGAACATCAGCATCATCGTGAAGGTGCCGATCAGCGACAGCGGAATGGCAATGATCGGGATCAGCACCGAGCGCGGCGAGCCGAGGAACACGAACACCACCAGCGTCACGATCAGCACCGCCTCGACCAGCGTGGTCACGACCTCGCTGATCGAACTGTTCACGAATGCCGTGGAATCATACACGATCGTTCCGGTCATGCCGTGCGGCAACTGCGCCTGGATGCCGGGGAAGACGTCGCGCACGCCCTTGATGACGTCCAGCAGATTGGCGCTGGGTGCCACCTGGATGCCGAAATACACCGCGCGCTTGCCGTCGAAACTGACCTGCGAGTCATAGTCGTCGAAGCCAAGCGAGACGTTCGCCACGTCCTTCAGCCGGATGAGCGCGCCGTTGACCTGCTTGACCTGAAGATTCTGGAACTGCGCCAGCGTGTGCAGGTCGGTGGAGGCGGCCAGGTTGACCTGCACCATCTGCCCCTTCGTGGTGCCCAGGCCGGAGATGTAATCGTTGTTGGCCAGCGCCTGTGCGACGTCGGTCGCGGTCAGGCCGTATGCCGCCAGCTTGTTGGGGTCGAGCCACGCCCGGAGCGCGAAATTCTTCGCCCCCAGCAACTCGGCTGTCTGCACCCCCGGCACGGCTTGCAGCTTCGGCTGCACGGCGCGCGCCAGGTAGTCGGTCACCTGGTTGGGTTCCAGCACGTCGCTGTAGAAGCCGATATACATCGCATCGATCGTCTGGCCGATCGTCACCGACAAAATCGGCTGCTGCGATCCGGCCGGCAACTGGTTCAGCACCGCGCTGATCTTCGTGTTGATCTCGGTCAGTGCCTTGTCCGGATCGTAGTTCAACCGCAGGTTGACGGTGATCGTGCTGACGCCGGACTGGCTGTTCGACGTCATGTCGTCGATGCCGTTCGCCTGCGCGATCGCGTTTTCCAGCGGCGTGGTGATGAAGCCGGCGACCACGGCCGGATCGGCGCCGTACAGCGTGGTGGTCACGGTGACCACCGCATTCTCGGTGCGCGGATATTGCAGCACCGGCAAGGCGCCGACCGCGCGCAGCCCCAGCACCAGGATCATCAGGCTGACGACGCTGGCCAGCACCGGGCGCCGGATGAAGATATCGGTGAAGTGCATGGCGTCTGCCCCGCTATTGCCCGGCCGGATTCGGGCGCGGATCGTCCAGCGGCTGCACGGTGTTGTTCACCACCACCGGCGCGTCGTTGTGCAGCTTGACCTGGCCCGCCGAGACGATGACGTCGCCCTCCTTGATGCCCTTCAGGATGGCAACCTGGTCGCCGCGCGTGTCGCCGGTTGTCACGAAGGTCTGCTGGGCGATCAGTTGCGGCTTGCCCTGCGCGTCCTTGCCCTTGTCGAGCACCACATAGACGGTGTTGCCATAAGGATTGTACGCGATAGCGGTCTGCGGCAGGGTGATTTCGCGCCGCTGCGCCCCGGTGCTGATATCGAGCGTGGCAAACATGCCGGGCAGCAGGCGATGGTCGGGATTGCGCAACGTCGCGCGGATCTGCACGTTGCGCGAGGTGGGATCCACCTGGGGATTGATCGCGCTGACCTGGCCGGGGAAATTCACTCCGGGCCAGGTATCGACATGCACGACGACGGTCTGATCCACCTTGACGTTGGCCAGCGCCTGCTGCGGCAGATAGAAATCGACATAGAGCGGATCGAGCGCCTGCAACGTGACGACCTGCGTGCCGGCTGCCAGGAACTGCCCAAGATCGACCGCGCGAATCCCCAGATGTCCGGCGAATGGCGCGCGCAGGATCTTCTGGTCCACCACCGCCTGCTGTTCGGCGACCTGCGCCTGGTCGTTCTTCAATGTGGCGGCGTCGCTGTCCAGCGTCGCCCGGCTGACCGCCTGCACCAGGAACTGCTTGTGGTCGCGATCATAATTGACCTGCGCCAACGCGGCGGTTGCTTGCAGCGCTTGCAGCTTGGCGACGTCGTCGTCGCTGCGCAGCCGCAGCAGCACCTGCCCCTCCGGCACGTCGTCGCCGGATTTGAAGTCGATCTCGCTGACGATGCCGGCAAGCTGCAACGACAACTCGGCGCCGTTCACCGCGCGCAACGTGCCGACCGCGGATACCTCCGGCTGCCACTGCTGGTACCCCGCGGTGACCGTGGATACGGTCTGCGGCGGATTGGCCAGCGACGCCATCACCTTCTTGATGATGTTTGCCTTGAACACCTGGAACCCGAACACGCCGCCGAGCACGACGGCGACCGCGATCAGCATGATGATCATGCGTTTGGTCATGACGATCGCCTCCGTCAGTGCTGCGGGGCCGAGAGCGAAATCCCGATCCGGTCAGGTTGACCGTTGCTGTCGGGGGCCACGTCATTGCGATGCCACCAGCCGCCGCCCAGCGCCTGGAACAAGGCAGCGGTGTCCGCGTAGCGGCTGGCCTGTGCCTGCACCAGGTTGATATGCGCCTGCTGATAGCTGCGTTCGGCGTTGTCCAGCGTCAGATAGGTGATGGCGCCGAGCCGGAACTGGTCGCGCGCCAGGCCGAGGCTGGCGCCCGCGGTTTGCTCGGCTTCGGCCTGCGCGCGCAACGCCGCGGCATCCGCCTGTAGTGCCCGCAGCGCATCGGCGACGTTCTGGAACGCCTTGACGACCGTGCTGCGGTACTGCGCCGCCGCCTGGTCGAACGCCGCGACGGCGGCGCGTTTCTTGTGCAGCAGCGCGCCACCGTCGAACAAGGTCTGGGTGACGCCGGCGGCGATGCTCCACACCGCCGTGGCGGGCGTGAACAGGTTGGTGAAGCCCAGCGCCGTGGTGCCGTACTGACCGGTGATGCTGAACTGCGGCAACTGGTTGGCGATGGCAACGCCGACATTGGCGCTGGCGGCGTGCAGCGTCGCCTCGGCGGCGCGAACGTCCGGCCGTTGTTCCACCAGTTGCGAGGGCAGGCTCAGCGGCAATTCGGTCGGCAGATGCAGGTTGGCGAGGTCGAAACGATCCGCCGGCTCCTGGTTGGGCAAGCGGCCGAGCAATGCGGTGAGCTGGTTGCGGGTCTGCGCCAACTGCTTTTCCAGCGCCGGCAGCGTGGCCTGGGTTGCGCTCAGCGTGGCCTGCTGCGTCAGCACGTCCGATCGCGCCGCGGCACCGAGCGCGAACTGGCGCTGCACCAGGTTGAGCTGGTCGGTTTCCAGCCGGATGATGTCGCGCGTGGCCGCGATCTGGCCGCGCAGCGACGCCTCCTGCACCGCGGCGACGACGAGATTCGAGGTCAGCGTGAGATAGGTCGCCTCAAGCTGGAAGCGCTGGTAATCCGCCTGCGCTGCCAGCGATTCCACCTGGCGGCGGACGCCGCCGAACACATCGGGTGCATAGGAGACGTTCAACCCGGCGGTGGTCAGGGTGAATGTCTCATTCAGCTTGGGCTCGCCGAACTCGGCGCCGGAGAGCCGCTCGCGTTCGACCTGTGCGTTGGCACCGAGTGTGGGAAACAACCCACCCTGCCCGGCATAGACGTTCTCATTCGCCTGGCGCAGCGCCGCCTGCGCAACCTGCACGTCGGGGTTCGCCCGCAACGCCTGGTCGATCATGTCGTTGAGCGGGCGCGAGCGGAACAGGGTCCACCAGGCACCGGACAGGTCGCCGCCTGGCACGAAGCGTTGCGCCTCGCCGCCGGCTACTGCGGTGGCCGAAGTCGCAGTCTGCAACTGCTCTTTTGTGTAGCCGGCCTGGTCCGGTGCGGCGGGGCGGTGGAAATCGGGACCGACCTCGCAGCCCGACAGCAGCAGCAGGACGGGCAGCGCGATGCGGCCCGTGGCCAGGGGGATCGACGTCACCGTTTGGCACCTTTGACGACGCGGAAGATGGCCCTGGTATGCTCGCGTACCAGAGCTTGAATGGCGTGAACGCGGGCGTCGTCGAGGTGTTCCCACCCGAGCGCCTGGTGCGCCTTGCGGTTGCAGAACACCGACACCTGTCCGATCAGCGCGACCGTCCGCAGCAGCGTTGGTTCGGCGTCGGGTGGTTGATCGGTCAGGTGCCCGATCAACACGGCGCAGGGCTCGACGATCTGCCGTGTCACCCGTTGATGCAGGGTGTCCAGCGCGGGCTGCGGCTCGATCTCGGCGCGGGCGAAGAACAGCGCCCGGGATTCCCAGTCCGGGCTGGTCTGGTCGGTCACCAGGGCCACGAAGGCATCGAGCAAGCGGCACAGCAGATCGACCAATTGTCGCCGCGATACCTCCCCCCCGCCCAGCACCGCCTGGATCTGCGCTGTTACTGGGGCGATGCGACCTTCCACGGTCTCGCTGATGTGATCGATGACTGCGCGATACAGGCCTTCCTTGTTGCCGAAATAATATTGTAGTGCCGGAAGGTTCACCTTGGCGTGATGCGCCAGGGTGCGGGTGCTGGCGCCCTCGTAGCCCTCGGTGGCGAACACCTGGAGCGCGGTGCGCAGGATGCGCAGACGGGTATCCTCGCCGCGCTGCCGGGGTCCCGGGCGGGCACGCGTGGCGGCGGATGCGGTGGCCGGCTGGGGCATGCCGGCTCGCCTATATCAAACGATATTTAATGTCAATCGATCGATATAGTACGCCTGGAGCGATCCTGTCGGTCGCGCCGATCTCCCGCCATGGCCTGTCGCCGGCGCGGGTTCCGACCGTGACGGAGCGACCCAAGGACAGGCTCCGGCCGCCCCCTTGTGTCATGACCAACCCGTGGGCCGGCCATGACACAAGGGGGGCGGCCGGTGGGAGCGATCCCGCCGACCGCCACGACAACCGGACAGGCACGCAACGAACGACACGGGAAATCGGAACGATCCTGCTGGATTCCCGCTTGCACGGGGGGCTCACCCTCATAGGCGTCAACTTAACCGGGACGCGGAGAAGAAAACTCCCCCTCCCTCAAGGGGAGGGGGAGTGAACTTTTGCTCCGTCGAGCGCTTATCCTGACGCCTATGGGGCTCACCCCGCCAGCAGCGTGCGCATCGCCACGGTCCGCTCGAACAACCGCAGCAGCACGCGCACCGCGCGGCCGCGCTCGCTTTCCAGCTTCGGGTCTTTTTGCAGCAGCAGCGTCGCGTCGCGGTCCGCCATGTGCAGCAGCCCCTCATGGTCGACCGGATCGGCCAGCCGGAAGCCCGGTGCGCCGGCCTGCCGCGTGCCGAGCAGATCGCCGCCGCCGCGGAGGCGAAAGTCCTCGTCGGCGATGACGAAGCCGTCCTCGGTGTCGCGCAGCAGAGTCAGCCGGCGGCGGGCGGTCTCGTTCACCCAGTCCTCGTGCAGCAGCAGGCAGTAGCTGGCTTCGGCGCCGCGGCCGACCCGGCCGCGCAACTGGTGCAATTGCGCCAGGCCGAACCGTTCCGCGTGTTCGATCACCATCACCGAAGCCTGTGGCACATCGACGCCCACCTCGACCACCGTGGTCGCCACCAGCAGCCGCACGCGGCCGGCGGCGAAATCCGCCAGCGCCGTTTCGCGCACCTCGCTGGTCTGCTGGCCGTGCGCCAGGCCGACGCGATCGCCGAACCGCGCCGCCAACTGCGCGTAACGTTCCTCCGCGGCCGCGACGTCGCGTTCCTCGCTCTCCGCCACCAGAGGACAGACCCAATAGACCTGCGCGCCCTCGTCGAGCTTGCGCGTGATCGCATCCAGCACGTCCGGCATGGTGCCCAGCGAGTGCAGCGTGGTGCGGATCGGCAGCCGCCCGCTGGGCTTTTCGGTCAGGCGGGATACGTCCATCTCGCCCCACTGGGTCAGCAGCAGCGTGCGCGGGATCGGCGTGGCGGTCATCACCAGCACGTCGGTGCGCTCGCCCTTGCCGCCGAGCAATAGCCGCTGGTCCACGCCGAAGCGGTGTTGCTCGTCGATCACCGCCACCGCGAGGTCGCGATACGCCACGGTGTCCTGGAACAGCGCATGCGTGCCGACCACCATCTGGACCGAGCCATCCGCCAGTTCGCGCAGCAGCTTGGCCCGGGCGCGTCCCTTGATCCCGCCGGTGAGCAGGGCGACGGGGACCGGGGTGAGGTGCGAGAGGGTGCGGAGGTGCTGGCGGGCGAGCACCTCGGTGGGCGCCATCAGCGCGGCCTGGGCGCCGGCCTCCACCGCGCGCAGCATGGTCAACAGCGCCACCAGGGTCTTGCCGGAGCCGACATCGCCTTGCAGCAGCCGCAGCATGCGCCGCGTGGCGCCCAGGTCGGCGTCGATCTCCGCCAGTGCCTTGACCTGCGAGCGGGTCGGGGCGAAGCCGAACCGCTGCAGCGCTTTGGCGCGGAGCGAGCCGTCGCCGTGCAGGGCGCGACCCGGGCGGGCGCGCACCCGGCCGCGCACGACGCCCAGCGCCACCTGGCCGGCGAGGAACTCGTCGTAGGCGAGGCGGCGGCGCAGGCGGTCGTCGGGCGGTTCGCCGGGGGCCTGCACGGCGCGCAGGGCGTCGGCGAAGGGGGGCCATTTTTCGCGGCGTAACAGGGCGGGGTCGTGCCATTCGGGCAAGCTGGGCAGGCGCAGCAGGGCCTCGCGCATGGCGTTGCCGACCTGGCGCGGCCACAGGCCGGCGGTGAGGCGCCAGACCGGCTCGATCGGCGGCAACCGGTCGGCCTGGGCGGCGGGCAGGACGTGGTCCGGATGCGGCATGGTGAGCCGGCCGTTGAACGCTTCCAGTTTGCCGGAGACCAGCAGCTTCGCACCGGGCGGCATGCGCTCGGCGCGGTCTTCGGCGGCTTTCGGGTTGGCGGCGAAGAACACCAGTTCGGCGACGCCGGTGGCGTCCTTCACCACGACGCGCCAGGGCTGGCGGGGCGTGGCGGGGGGGTCGTGCCGCACCACCTCGATTTCCAGCGTGGCGACGGTGCCTGGCTGGGCCTGGGCGATGGTCGGGCGCGGGCGGCGGTCCACGTAGGATTCCGGAAGGTGGAACAGCAGGTCGATCACCCGCTCGCCGCCGGCGGCCTTGGCGAGCAGTGCCGCGACCGGAGGGATGACGCCCTTCAGTGCGGTCAGCGGCGCGAATAGCGGGGCGAGGGAATCGGGGGGCATGGTGCGGGGGTGGGGCAGGGGGTGAGGTACGTTGTGCTTCGCCGGAGCGGCGCGGGTCAAACCAGCGGAGGGTCCTGCGGTGCGGGTTGTTCCGTTGCCAACGGTGCCGCCGTTTGCTTGACATACTGGCATCCTGCCTGGAAGGAGACCGATCCTGCCGACCCTGGTCATTCGCAACGTCGAGCACAGCCTTCATGCAGGGCTCAAGCGAGACGCCGTCGCGCACGGCGTCTCGGTGGAAGAGGAAGCGCCGCATCCTGCGTGCACGCCTCGCTGCTCCTACGCGGGGTTCTCCGATTGGGTTGGTGCCATCCGTGCCTTGTTCGAGCCGCTCGGCGGTTTTGATCTGACGGAGATCGAGCGGGAGACGCTACGCGATCCGCCCGATCGTGCGGGACCCGGGTTGGCTTCCGAAACGTGATCGTGCTTGGTAACAACGTTCTATGCTGCGACGACGGTTGTCTGCGGTGCGGGATGCTGTCGGTTGTCGTGGTCCTTGGCGAATGCGCGGTAAAAGCGATTATCGGAAGGGGGGCCATTTGCTGAATCTGCTTTGGATTCTACTATATCTGGCAGTGACATGCAGCGGCACCGAAGCTGCTGGTGAGCAAGGGCAAGCCGCGAGCATTGAAAGCCAGACGGTCGTGAACTGGTCTCCGGAGTTGACTGGTGATCAGTGGGAGTGGCGCCTGACGAAATACAGGTACTACGAGAACGCCTACAAGATAGATGGTCGGACCTTTCTGATGTTGAGTTCCAATGCGGATCCAACGGACAACGTACTCTGGGATCCGCTAACGGGGCGCGGACTGCACCTTGATACACGAGAATATGTCCAATTTCGCAAGGGTCACGCGGACGATTGGAATTCTCCGCTCCATCCGTTTCCAATGTATGGAGATCGGCATCTTGGGGCCGAAACATCACCCGGAGTGCCAATGTGTAACAGCATTTTCGACCATTTCTTCGTTCTATCCGATTCATCGGGTCACCGCATCATCCGGACGTTCTATGTCGCTCGTCGCATCGATCATCCCGAAGTCAAGCGGTACCCCGTATGTTTCGATGGCCCGTCGGCGGAGACGCGCTCCATCAAGGTCGAGTTCGAGGAAATCGGCTGCTGCCTGAACCTCGTGCCTTTGCCTGATGGTAGCATAATTTTTCTAAGTCTTTTCGAGAAAGGCCTGTTGATCGTAAGACTTGACAAGGACGGTCGGCAGTACACGTCTCCAGGCAGCAGTATTCTTACGTTGGACGCCGCCACAATAAACGCCGAGCTGCGTGCAACGCCAAGCAATTATAGTGACCCTTCGATCCGGTACAATATTTTCCAGGGCGCTATCAGAGCCAGCCAAAGGTCTGAAACGCCGTAGGACGAGTCTCCGATGAGGCGAACAGACATAAACCGTTGGCGGTACGATCACGAAGTCTCGGATCACTGGAGGCTGGATGGGATGGAGGTGTCGTTTGTTGTGGTTTACCGAAGCAGGGTGGCCCGAACGGGAGGCGCCGCACACCGCAATAGCGATTGCTGGAGGCAGCAGGGCGCGCTAGCGTGCTAGCGGCATCTTCAAGGAAGGGAGAGCCCGCATGCTCCATCACGAAGTTAAGTCGGACGATGCCGAAGCGGTTTTTCGCCGCAAGTTCCGACTGAAGCTCGCGGCGCGCGGCTACCAAGGCGATGAGCTGGACCGCAAGGTCGAGGAACTCATGAGCGCACCGGTTCGGTTCAGGCTCGACCTGGACCAAGAACCATCGGCGTGAGATGCGCAGCAGCCTTGACGGCGTCGGGCTTCGATCTGTTCCGTGAACAAGCGGCGGGCGAATACAACCGGCTTTCGCACCTGCTTCCAGGCAATCGTCAATATGTCATCGCAAGAGCACGACAGATCATTCGACAACTGGACCACTTCGCGACGCTACCCGGCCCGACCGAGGCCGAACAGTTTTGGCTGGAGGTCATCAAGGGGTCGTTTGAAGAACTGATGCAGCAAGCTGGTGGAACGCCTTGAGTCAGTCTTTCGGACGGCGGAAGTCGGTGGCAGTGTATGCTGGCACAATGAGGCACCCGGTCATGCTCCCCCGCCGCCGCTTTCTTGCCTCCGCCGCCGCCCTCGCCGCGCCGGGCATTGCTCGCGCGCAGGGCAGCCGCGTGCTGAAATTCATTCCGCAATCCGACCTGGGGGTGCTCGATCCCGTCTGGACCCAGGCCTATGTCACGCGCAACCACGGCATGATGGTGTTCGACACGCTGTACGGCATGGACGGCGCGTACCAGATCCAGCCGCAGATGGCGGCCGGGCATAACGTCGAGGACGCGGGAAAAACCTGGCTGATTACGCTGCGCGACGGGCTTGCCTGGCATGACGGGGAAAAGGTTCTGGCGCGGGACTGCGTCGCGAGCATCCGCCGCTGGGGCGCGCGCGACAGTTTCGGCCAGACGCTGATGGCGGTCATCGACGCGCTGGACGCGCCGGACGACCGCACCATCCGGTTTCGCCTGCAACGACCGTTCCCGCTGCTGCCCGCGGCGCTGGGCAAACCCGGCTCCAGCATCTGCGCGATGATGCCGGAGCGTTTGGCGAACACCGATCCGTTCAAGCAGGTCAGCGAGATGGTCGGCAGCGGCCCGTTCCGCTTCGTTGCCAAGGACCATGTGCCCGGCTCGCTGATCGCGTATGAGCGGAACGCGGCCTATGTGCCGCGCCCCGACGGCACGCCGAGCTTCACCGCCGGGCCGAAGATCGTGCATCTCGACCGCGTCGAGTGGCACGTGCTGCCCGATCCGACCACCGCCGTCGCCGCGATGCAGGCCGGCGAGTTCGACTGGTGGGAGGCGCCGACCTTCGATCTGCTGCCGCTGCTGCGCAAGGCCGGCAACCTGACCGTGCCGGCGCCCAATCCGCTCGGCTTCCTCGGCGGCATTCGCTTCAACCATCTGCAACCGCCGTTCAACAACCCGGCGCTGCGGCGGGCGCTGTTGGGGGCGGTCAACCAGGAAGACTTCATGGTCGCTGCCGCGGGCACCGACCCGCAGAACTGGCGGACCGGTGTCGGGATCTTTTGCCCGCAATCGCCGATGGCGAGCGCGGCGGGCATGGAGGTGCTGACCGGGCCGCGCGATCTTGCGGCGGTGAAGCGGGCGGTCGCGGCGTCGGGCTATCAGGGGGAGAAGGCGGTCGTTCCGGTGCCGACGGACTTTCCCAATCTGCGGGCGCTGGCGGATGTCGGCGTGGACATGCTGCAGAAGGCCGGCATCAACGTGGAGGCGCGCTTCACCGACTGGGGCAGCATGCTGCAAACCCTGCCGAAGATGGACCCGGTGGAGCAAGGCGGCTGGAGCGCGTTCCACACCTATTGGTCGGGGCTGGATCAGTTCGATCCCGCGGTGCATGTGTGGATCCGCGGCAATGGCCGCGCGGCGACGCGGGGCTGGCCGGACAGCCCGAAGCTGGAGGCATTGCGGGACGCGTGGCTGGCGGCCGGCGACCTCGCGGCGCAGCAGCGCATCGCCGAGGACATCCAGCGCCAGGCATTCGTTGATGTGCCGTATATTCCGCTGGGCCAGATCCTGCCGACCTGGACGTATCAGCGGACCATTACGGACGTGCTGACCGGCTACGCGTTGTTCTGGAACGTGCGGAAGGGATGAAAACCTCTCCCGCGCGGTGCGCGGGAGAGGTCGGGCGCGGCGCCGGGTGAGGGTCATCGGGTCGGCACACTCTGCCTGCGATGCCGGGGCGAAGAAAGATGTACCGGGCGTTCGCGGCACCCTCACCCCCGATGCTGTCGGTTGGTTCGCTTCGCGCCCCCCAATCGCGTCGATCCGCTTCGCGGTTCAACCCGGCGCGTGGCGCGGGAGCGGTTCGTTAGATAAGCGTCGCTTTCATCCCAGCCCCCCGTCATAAACCGCGACAAGGGGCTTGGTCCTGGGCGCGGGCCGGTTATATGAACCCGTGACCCATGACTGATCCCGAATCCGCCGCCCTCGACACCCGCCGGCGCCGACTGTTGTTCCGCGCCACCCACCGTGGCACGTACGAGAACGACGTGATGATCGGCGGCTTCGTGCGCGACCGTCTCGCCACGTTCGACGCCGCCGCGCTCGACGACCTTGAAGCCCTGCTCGAACTCCCCGACCCGCAGCTTGCCGACTGGCTGACCGGCCGCCAGCCGATGCCGCTCGACGCGGCACCCATGCTGCTGCGCATCCGGGAATCGCTGGCCCGATGAGCAAGGCGCCCTCCCTGACGGTGGCACGGGACCCCGGCATCCGCGCGCCGGCCAGCCCGAAGAGCGAGCCCATCCCGGTCTGGGGCGCTCCGGAAGGCTGGGACGCTTTTCTGCTCGCCCAGCGCCGCCGCGAGTTCGCCGGGCCGGTGCTGCATGTGGCGCGCGACGACGCCCGCATGGCGCGCCTCGCGGAGGCCCTGGCCTTCCTGCTGCCGGAAGCCGACATCCTGCGCTTCCCGGCCTGGGACTGCCTGCCGTACGACCGCGTGTCGCCCAACCCGGCGCTGGTGTCGGAGCGGGTCGCCACGCTGACCCGGCTGCTGGAACCGGCGTCCAGTCCTCGCATCGTGCTGACCACGGTGAACGCCCTGGTGCAGCGCCTGCCGCCGCGCGCGGCGTTCGCCGGTTCCAGCATGGAGCTGCGGGTCAACGGCAACGTGCAGCCGGAACAGCTCGCACAGTTCCTGGAGGCGAACGGCTATGGCCGCGCCGGCACGGTGATGGAACCGGGCGAATACGCCATGCGCGGCGGCATCATCGACCTGTTCCCGGCCGGCGAGCCCGACCCGGTGCGGCTGGACCTGTTCGGTGACACCATCGAGTCGATCCGGGTGTTCGATCCGGCCAGCCAGCGCAGCGGCGACCGCCGCCAACGGCTGACCCTGCGTCCGGTTTCGGAAGTGCCGCTGGACCGCGAGGCGATCGCTCGGTTCCGCTCCGGTTGGCGGGAGTTGTTCGGCCAGCCGGCGGCGGACGACCCGATCTACCATTCCATTTCCGACGGCCGCCGGCATCCCGGCATGGAGCACTGGGTCCCGCTGTTCCATCCCGCCATGGAGACCTTGCTCGACTACCTTCCCGGCGCGTCGGTCAGCCTGGACCACCAGGCGGAGGAGGTGCTGACCGGCCGGCTGGAGATGATCGCCGACCACTTCGCGGCCCGCCGGGGCATCCCGCGCGACGGGGAGGTGCCGTATCGGCCGCTGCCGCCCGGCAAGCTGTATCTCGATCGCGCCGGCTGGGACGCCATGCTGTCGGGCGGGCCGTTGCTGGCGTTCAGCCCGTTTGCCCGGCCGGACGATGCGGGCGGCGTCGATGGCGGCGGGCGCCCAGGGCCGATCTTCGCCCAGGGGGGAACGGGGTCCGGCGGCGGGCCGGGCATCAACGTGTTCGACCAGTTGCGTGCGCAAGCCGAGCGCTGGGCCAACGAGGGCCGCCGTATCGTCATTGCCGCCTGGACCCGCGGCTCGCGCGAGCGCATCGCCAACCTGCTGAAAGAGCATCGCTTCAAGGACGCGGCGCAGGAGGAAAGCTGGGCGGCGATCCGCCGCAAGCCGGCGGGTTCGGTGTCGCTGGTCACGCTCGGCGTAGAGCGTGGCTTCGTCGCCGAACGCATCGCCCTGGTGGGTGAGCAGGACCTGCTGGGCGAGCGCATCAGCCGCCCGCCGCGGCGGCGCAAGCGGGCCGACCAGTTCATCGCCGAAGCCACCGAGATCGCCGAGGGCGACCTGGTGGTGCACCAGGAATACGGCATCGGCCGCTATGACGGGCTGGAGACGCTGACCGTCACCGGCGCGCCGCATGACTGCCTGCGGCTGATCTACGACGGCAACGAAAAGCTGTTCCTGCCGGTCGAGAACATCGAGGTGCTGTCGCGCTACGGGTCCGAGCAACAGGGCGTGGCGCTGGACAAGCTGGGCGGCGTGGCGTGGCAGAGCCGCAAGGCGCGGATGAAGAGCCGCATCCGCGACATGGCGGCCGAGCTGATCCGCATCGCCGCCACCCGCCGCGTACGCGACGCCGAGGTGATGGTGCCGGGCGAGGGCGCCTGGGACGAGTTCTGCGCCCGCTTCCCCTTCGCCGAAACCGAAGACCAGTCGCGCGCCATTGCCGACGTGCTGGAGGACCTGTCGTGCGGCCGGCCGATGGACCGGCTGATCTGCGGCGATGTCGGCTTCGGCAAGACCGAGGTGGCGTTGCGCGCCGCCTTCGTCGCCGCAATGTCCGGCGCGCAGGTCGCCGTGGTGGTGCCGACCACGTTGTTGGCGCGCCAGCATTTTCGCACGTTCTCGGAACGGTTCGCCGGGCTGCCGGTGAAGGTGGCGCAGCTTTCCCGCATGGTGCCGGCGAAGGAAGCGGCGGAGGTGAAGCGTGGGCTGACCGACGGTTCGGTCAACATCGTCATCGGCACGCATGCGTTGCTGTCGAAGACGATCCAATTTTCCGAACTCGGCCTGCTGGTGGTCGATGAGGAGCAGCACTTTGGGGTGGCGCATAAGGAGCGGTTGAAGGCACTGAAGGCCGATGTGCATGTGCTGACGCTGACCGCAACGCCGATCCCTCGGACGTTGCAGCTCGCGCTGACCGGGGTGCGGGAGATGAGCCTGATCAGCACGCCTCCGGTCGATCGGCTGGCGGTGCGCACCTTCATCATGCCGTTCGACAGCGTGGTGATCCGCGAGGCGCTGCAACGCGAGCGGTTCCGCGGCGGCCAGGTGTTCTGCGTGGTGCCGCGCATCGAGGACCTGCCGCGCATCAGCGAACGGCTGCGCGAGATCGTGCCGGACGCGCGGCTGGCGCAGGCGCATGGGCGGCTGGCGCCGACCGAACTGGAACGGGTGATGACCGAGTTCGGCGACGGCAAATACGATATCCTGCTATCGACCAATATCGTCGAAAGCGGGTTGGACATGCCGGCGGTGAACACGCTTGTCATTCATCGCGCCGACATGTTCGGCCTGGGGCAGCTCTACCAGTTGCGCGGGCGGGTCGGGCGCGGCAAACAGCGCGGCTACGCCTATCTGACCTGGCCGCAGAACATGCGGCTGTCGGTCGCGGCGGAGAAGCGGCTGACGGTGATGCAGACGCTGGATGCGCTGGGCGCGGGGTTCACTCTGGCGTCGCACGACCTGGACATTCGCGGCGCCGGCAACCTGCTGGGCGACGAGCAATCCGGGCATATCCGCGAGGTCGGCATCGAGCTGTACCAGCAGATGCTGGAGGACGCGGTGGCCGAGGTGCGCGCCGGCGAGGGCCGCCGCGGCGGGCAGGAACGCGACTGGACGCCGAATATCTCGCTGGGTCTGCCGGTGCTGATACCGGAGAGCTACGTGCGCGACCTGCCGGTGCGGCTGGGTCTGTATCGCCGCATCGGCGCGCTGGCGTCGGACGCGGAGACCGAGGCGATGGCGGCCGAACTGGTCGATCGTTTCGGGCCGTTGCCTTCGGAGGTCGACAACCTGCTGGGCGTGGTGGCGCTGAAGCGGGCGTGCCGCGAGGCGGGGGTGGAGAAGCTGGAGGCCGGGCCGAAGGGCATGGTGCTGAGCTTCCGCGGCAACGCTTTTTCGAATCCCGCGGGGCTGGTAGCGTGGCTGTCGAGCAAGGGCGGGCTGGTGCGGCTGCGCCCCGACCACAAGCTGGCGATTTCGCGCGAGATGGACGTGGCGACGCGGTTGCGTTTCGCGCGCGATACGCTGGGGGCGCTGGTGGGGATCGTAGGGCAGGCGAAGGCGGCGTAGCGGCACGAACACACGTGCAATCCGGCTGAACGTGGGCTAACCCGGGCCGATGTTAGATGATGCACGTATCCGAGAAATGGCTCGAAAAATCGCCCGGGACAATCTCGGGGCGAAAAGGGTGGAAGACGTACTGAGCGAGCCTGCAAACGACTCCCTCGGTAACGGAGCAATAGTATTTACCATCGTTCTTCGACCCTCCGCCGGGCGGCAATTGAAGGGCGGTGCAGAGGTCGTGCGCATGTAGATGGCTCTGCAGGAAGTCTTCGACAACGCAGGCGACGAGCGAACCCCTATGGTTCGGTGGGTGACCACTGAAGATCTCGCCAGTGGCGATCCTGAATCCTGAGCATCTGCTCGAGCAAGCCGAAAAGCTGATCAGGCCACCCCCGGCGGGCCCTCCCCGGCAGGCTGACATTCGACGCGCGGTGTCGGCTGCGTACTACAGCGTGTTCCACACCACCATGGCAGCGGCGGCGGACGTGGCTATCGGACGAGTACACAGGGTCCCGGAGCAGTACAGCCTGGTTTACCGGAGCGTCCACCACCGGGGTTTCATGGAACTCTGTAGCGTGGCCGGCTTCCCCTTCCCGGTACGACACTGACCGCATCGTCCCGGCGACGGCTTTGGTCCGGATCTCCGCGCGGTTGCCAAGTCTGCGGCAGATCTTCAGGATCATCGCCCCTCGGCGGACTACGATCCGAGGCCAAGGTTCAGATCTGCAGATGGCGTCCCGGCGATCACCTTGGCGCGCACTGCCCTGCGTCATTGGGCTGCAGCGCCGCGCGAAGAGCGGACAACATTTCTTATGCTGTTGCTGTTGCCGCCGCGCTGATTGAGCGCTCTGATCAGACGGCGCACGTCAGCCGAGCTTGCTGTGATCGGTATGGCCAACGGCCCCGGTTCCAGGGCATCTTGTAACGGCAATCGCTAAACCTGGGGAGCCCTCGCCATGCATCGCCGCGCGATACTTAAAGCCGCGGTCGCCGCGCCGCTGATCGGGCGGCTCGGCCGTGGTGCCAATCAGGCCCGCGCCGCCGAGTCCGCGCAGGCTTCCGCATGGCGCAGTTTCGAGTTGACGACCCGCGTCACGCTGCTGGACTCATCCGGCCCGGCCCGGCCCGGCCCGGCCCGGCCCGGCGCGGCTCTGGCTGCCGCTGGCGCAGACCGCCGCCGGCTATCAGGTCGCGCTGGCGATGCGCTGCGAGGGCAACGCTCGCAACGAACTGGTGCGCGATGCGGCCTACGGTGCCGCCCTGCTGCATAGCACCTGGGACAGCGGCACCGTGCCGCAGCGGGTTGAAGTCGTGCAGTCGGTCGCCACGCGCGATCGTGGCAGCCTGCCGTTAGTGCCGCTCAGCGAAGCCGAGCGCCGGTTCTGGACCTCTCCCACACCGAGTGCCCCGACCGACGGCATCGTGCGCGCGACCGCCGACCGCGTCACGGCTGGCCGGACGGCGCCACGTGAACGGCTGCGTGCTCTCTACGACTGGGTGGTGGACACCACCTGGCGCGATCCGAAAACCCCCGGCTGCGGCCTCGGCGACATAAAATCGATGCTGGCGACGGGGAATTTCGGCGGCAAGTGCGTGGACATCAACAGCCTGATGGTCGGCCTGGCGCGCGCCGCCGGCTTTCCGGCCCGGGACGTGTATGGCATCCGTGTCGGTGATTCCCGCGTGTTTCCTTCACTCGGCAAGAGCGGCGACGTCACCAAGGCGCAGCATTGTCGCACCGAGGTGTTTCTGGACGAGACCGGTTGGTTCCCGCTCGATCCGGCCGATGTGCGCAAGGTCGTGCTGGAGCAGAAGCTCGCACTGGACAGCCCGGAGGTGCGTGCGTTGCGCGAACGGTTGTTCGGCAATTGGGAGATGAACTGGGTCGGCTACAACAGCGCGACCGACATCGAACTCCCCGGCGCGAACGGCCAGAAATCGAACTTCGCATTCCTGATGTATCCGTGCGCGCTGACGACGATCGGCCAGCCGAATACGCTGGACCCGGGGAGCTTTCGGTATGAGATCACGGCGCGCGAGATTGCGGTGTGAAAGCAGGAGAGGGTCGGGTCGGAACGCGGCGCCTGCTACCTGCCGACCCGATCACCCTCACCCTCGACGCTTACACGTCTCGACCTTTCCCGCCGTAGGCGGGAGAGGTTTCACGCTCACACCACCTTGGCCGCCCGCAGCGTCTCGATCTCCGCGGCGCCGTAGCCGAGTTCGGCCAGGATCGCGTCGGTGTGTTCGCCCTGTTCCGGCGTTGCGCTCCGCACGCTCCACGGCGTGCGGCTGAGTTCCACCGCCTGGCCGATCACCTCGACCGAGC
The DNA here is from genome assembly GCA_049522565.1 of Acetobacteraceae bacterium. Classification (GTDB taxonomy): domain Bacteria; phylum Pseudomonadota; class Alphaproteobacteria; order Acetobacterales; family Acetobacteraceae; genus JASHVB01. The sequence goes on along the minus strand of JBEKNT010000019.1, from coordinate 1,823 downwards.
CCAGCACCTTGTGCGGCACGCTGCGGGCGATGCCCAGGTGCTTCACCTGCGGGTCGGCGAACACCTCGTTCATCTTGTAGATCGGCCCGCACGGCACGCCGGCGGCGTTCAGCCGCTCGATCCAGTCGGCGGACGTTCGCGTTCGGGTGATCGCCTCGATCGCCTCGTTCAGCCGGTCGCGGTTCTTCGATCGCACGGCGCCGGTGGCGTAGTCCGGGTCGGTCGCGAGTTGCGGCGCATCCAGCGCGTTGCAGCAGCGGCGATAGATGTCGTCGCCCGCGGCGGCGATGTTGATGTGGCCGTCGGCGGTGGCGAACACCCCCGTGGGGATGCTGGTCGGATGGTTGTTGCCGGCCTGGCCGGGCACCTCGTGGCCGATGGTCCAGCGCGCCGCCTGGAAGTCCAGCATGGCGATCTGCGCGCCGAGCAGGGAGCTTGTCACCCACTGGCCTTCGCCGGATTGCTCGCGTTCCAAAAGGGCGATCAGGATGCCCATGGCGGCGAAGATGCCGGCGGTGAGGTCGGCGACCGGGATGCCGACCCGCACCGGGCCTTGTCCCGGCAGGCCGGTGATCGACATCAACCCGCCCATGCCCTGGGCGATCTGGTCGAAGCCGGGCCGGTCGCGATACGGCCCGTCCTGGCCGAAGCCGGAAATCGAGGCGTAGACCAGCCGCTTGTTAACCTTGCGCAAGGTCTCGTAATCGACGCCGAGACGGAATTTCACGTCCGGCCGGTAGTTCTCCACCACAACGTCGGCGCGTTCCACCAGGCGGCGCAGGATCTCCAGCCCCTGCGGCGCCTTCAGGTTCAGCGTCAGGCTGCGCTTGTTGCGGTGCAGGTTCTGGAAGTCCGGCCCGTGGCGTTCGCCGCCGAGGCCGGCATCGCCCTCGGGCGCCTCGACCTTGATCACGTCGGCGCCCCAGTCGGCGAGCTGCCGCACGGCCGTCGGCCCGGCGCGGACTCGGGTCAGGTCGATCACCTTGAAGCGGGCAAGCGGTCCTTGGGTCATCTGGCTTCCTTGCGCGAAGACGTGCGGCAACCGGACGCTACGATAAGCCGTCGGTGCTCGCTTGGCGAGGCGGTGCGGCACTGCGCGGAATTTGCAAGCACGATGTAAGGATCGGTGCCGAATCTCGTGCTGCGATGGGCAAAACGGTTCCCGAGACAACGCGAAATTCACAGTTCGCAACTTTGTGACCGGGCGAGCGCCGCAAGGGGCACGAATGGGGGACCCAGCCGCGCACTGCGATGCTATGCACGAGCTGCGCGGACGGCGTTGGTCTTCCCGGCCAGCCGGTCGCGTAGGTCCGGACCCGTCAAAACAAGTTTCTCCCTCCACGCAAAGAGCGTGTTCTGTATGCACGAGACCGCGACCTTGTTTGCCAAACCTGGATCAACCCCACCTGCCACCATTCTGATCGTCGATGACGAGCCGGAGGTGCGGACGGTCGTTGCAGAGTTCCTCGAGGATTTCGGCTATCGCGTGCTACAGGCCAATGGGGGCACGCAGGCGCTCGGCCGGCTGCATGACAATCCGGCCGTGGAACTGCTGATTACCGACATCCGTATGCCGGAAATGTCCGGCATCGAGCTGGCCGATCTCGCCACCGAGCGAAATCCACACCTGAAGGTCATCCTCATCTCCGGGTATTTCGTTGCCCAGCAGGTGCATCGGCGGTTCCTGCGCAAGCCGTTCCGTATGAAGGAGCTGGAGGCGGCGGTGCGGGCCGAACTCGGGACGACCGGCTGACCCGGCCGCGTCAACGGGAGAGGTGCGCCCGGCTGCGGCAGGGGCGTGAGCGAAGCAAGGCCAGGGCTCT
>JBEKNT010000018.1:0-31962 GCA_049522565.1 Acetobacteraceae bacterium | reverse complement strand
CAAGCCGCTGCATGTCGGGCATAGCGCGCGCAACGGCTTGTTCGCCGCGTTGCTGGTACGCGAGGGCTTCACCGCCAATCCGGGCGCGTTCGAACACAAGCAGGGTTTTCTCGACGTGTTCAACGGCCCGGGAACCTATGACACGGCGCGGATGCTCGCCGACTGGTACGCGCCATTCGAATGTGATGGCGCCGGCGAGCCGGGGTTGAAGCCGTACCCGTGCTGCGGGTCGACGCATGCGTCCATCAACCGCATGATCGACCTGGCGCGCACGCACGACCTGACACCGGACCGCGTCGAGAAGATCGAGATTCTGCCGCATGGCCGGCGATTGCCGCACACCAACAACCCCGATCCGCGCACTTCGTTGGGTGCCAAGTTCAGCATCCAGTATTGCGTCGCGCGGGCGTTGGCGGATCGCGCGGTGAAGCTGGAGCATTTCGAGGGCGACGCACCGTTCGATCCGACGGTGCGCGCGTTGATGGCTCGCACCGAGACACGGCCGCATCCCGACATGGCGGACGATTCGCCGCTGCAATGGGGCTCCGAGGTCGCTGTTACCACCCGTGACGGACAGCGTTTCGCCTCGCGGCTGGATGATTTCGAACGGCTCGGGCCGGGCGCGCGACCGATGACGCGCGAGGAATTGTGGGAGAAGTTCGCCGACTGCGCGCAGCGCTCGTTGCCGCGCCCGCAGATCGCGCCGCTGTTCGACCAATTGGCGCGGATCGCGCAGGTGGAGAATGTGGCAGAGCTGACGCGCCTGATGGAGGTCCGCGGGGCGACACGGGCGGCGCAGGCCGCGTGAACGGGTAATGGGAGAACACGCATGACCGCTGACGAACGCCTCGCCGCGTTGGGACTGACACTGCCGCCGCCGCCGAAGCCGGCCGGCAATTACGTGCCGTTCCGGCTCGCCGGGACTCTGCTGTTCCTGTCTGGCGTCGGGCCACGCCGCGTGGATGGCATGTCGGTCACCGGCAAGGTCGGCGCCGAGGTCACGCTGGAACAGGCGCGGGAGGCGGCGAAGCTTTGCGGGCTGAATCTGCTCACCAACATGATCTCCGCGGTCGGCACGCTGGATCGCATCGATACGGTGTTGAAGGTGCTCGGCATGGTCAACGCGGTGCCGGATTTTACCCGCCATCCGCAGGTGATCGACGGCTGCACCGATCTGTTCGTCGCGGTGTTCGGCGACAACGGCCGGCCGGCACGGTCCGCGGTCGGTATGGGGAGTCTGCCGTTCAACATCTCGGTGGAAGTGGAGGCGATCGTGCTGGTGAAGTCGTAAACCTCTCCCGCGCGAAGTGCGGGAGAGGTTTACGTCACACCGGCATCGTCCGCTTCTGGTGCGCGCGCCCCAACCGGGCAGACTCTTCGTTGTGATCGGCGATGACGCGCACGCCATCGTCCAGTCGCGCAATAATGTTGGCCGCTGTGCCGCCTTCCAGAAACGCAATGCCGTTCCGCTTGCACGCCGCCAGGACGCGGTCGCGTGCCTCCTGCATTTCAGGCGGGTAGGGATCGCGCCGTAGCGTGGTGTAACCCAGCGAAAGTCCCAGATCGCCTGGCCCCATCTCGGCGAAACCAAGTCCGGGTACGGCACAGATCGCCTCGCAATTGGCGATGCCTTCCGGGCTTTCCAGCTTCACCCCGAGCAACAACTCGCCTTCCGGATGCAACGGCCACGGGTCGCAGCTTTGCAGGTAATCCTGTTGCGACAGCCCCCATATCGCAGCAGCCGTCGCTTCCGACCCACGACCGCGCGTGCCGATGCCGAGCAAGATCCGACCGTCGGACGTCTCGCCTGCTCGTGCGCTGCCGGACGCACCGCGCATGCGCGCCAGCGCCGAGGCAATCGCCGGATCGACGCTCTGCGTGTGGTGCGGATAGCGGCAGGATTCGACGAAAGCGCGCGTGGCATCGGCGCTTTCCGCCTGGCACAGCAGGATGCCGTGCACCCCGCGGCCGAGGATTTGCCGGAATTGCCAGGCGTTATAGCGCACGTGATTGGCGTCGATGCCGTTCACCGGCGCCTCGACGATCACCGCCGGCGTACGGTGGCCGGAATGCGTCGGGCCGCCATCGACCAGGCCGCGCAGGTACTCCGCCAGCCCGGCCATATCGAACGAGCCATGCTCCATCCCGACATTGATGTAGTCGGCCCAGGTGGCCGCATCGTCCTTGCCTTGCGCATAGGTCAGCACATGCCCGCTATGCGGACCCTCGTAGTAGATCGCCTGATCCTGCGACAGCAATTCGATGGCGCGGTTGAGACGGCTGGCCATAACGGACTCCTCCGACGGTCGGTGCCGGCGAGTGTGCGCCCGACAGTGCCGCCGCCGTCAAGCTTGACAGTCCGTCAGCGCGACCACACCGTTCCGGCATAACAACTCAGGGAAGAGAAGCGAGCCATGGCGAAACTGTCGCGGCGCCACTTGCTGCAATCCGCCGGTGCGATCGGCGCCGCCGGCGCGCTCGCGCGGCCTTTCGTCGCACGTGGCGCGGGCCAGACCGTGGTGGTCTGGTGGAACCAGGGCTTCTACCAGGCGGAGGACCAGGCGGTGAAGGATGCCGCCGCGGCCTGGGAAAAGCAGACCGGCAACAAGATCGAGCTGACCTTCCTGGTGGTCGCCGACGTTACCGCGAAGATCGTCTCCGCGATGACCACCGGCGACGTGCCGGACCTGATCTATTCCGATACCGGGCAGAACCTGATCCTGCCGCAGGCGGCGTGGAACGACAAAGTCGTGGACATGACAGACGTCGTGGACACCCAGCGCGACGACATCCTGCAGGCGGCGCTCGACAGCTCCAGCTTCTACAACAACGTTACGAAGAAGCGCAGCTTCTACGGCGTGCCGGTGAAGGGCGCCTCCTTGATGGAGGAGGTCTGGCGTCCGCTGGTCGAGGAAGCCGGCTACAAGGACACCGACATCCCCAAGACGCAGGACAAGTATTTCGACTTCTTCCAGGACGCGCAGAAGGCATTGCGCGGCAAGGGCAAGCGGGTGTTCGGCCTGGGCTATTCCATGGCGACCAAGGAAGCCGACAGCGGCAACCTGTTCCATTCGTTCCTGGTGGCCTATGGCGGCGATGGCATCGTCGGGCTGGACGGCAAGCTGCACGCCGACGACCCGAAGGTGAAGCTGGCCGCCACCACCGCGATCGAGCGGCTGACCACGCCATACAAGGCAGGCTACGTGCCGCCCGGTGCGATCAACTGGGGTGACGTGGACAACAACAACGCGTTCTACGCCCGCCAGGTGGTGATGACGCCGAACGCCACCATTTCGATCGCGGTGGCGCAAATGGAAAAGCAGGACCAGTACTTCAAGGAGATCATCACCCAGGGCGTTCCCCTCGGCAACGACGGACAACCGGTCCCCAGTCTGCTCGCCGTGCCGCTGTGCTTCATTCCCAAAGGTGCGAAGAATGTCGATGGCGCCAAGGACTTTCTCAAATTCTTCATCCAGCCGGGGCGCATAAACGAAGTCCTGAAGCAGGCGCGCGGCCGCTGGGTGCCGGTGATCAAGTCGGCGCTGAAGGATCCGTACTGGCTGGATCCCAACGATCCGCATCGGCCGGTTGCGGTGCGACAAGGGCTGATCAACCCGACCGTGTCATGGTATCAAATTCGCAATCCGGCCTATGCCGAGGTGAATGCCAAGCAGGTCTGGGCCCAGGCGGAGGCCAATGTCACGCAAAAGAGCTGGACGCCGGAAAAGGCCGCCGAGGATGCGTTGACCCAGATCAAGGAGATCTTCAGCAAATACACGATCACCTGACTCTGGCGCGCCGGCCCCTCGCACCGTATGGCCGGGCTTGACCCAGCCATGACAAAAATCGGCTGATGCGAGAGGCGTGAACCCGGGGGAGGGCGCTGCGGGGCGACCCGATCGCCCGCACCCTCGGTGCTCTCGCACCTCGACCTTTCCCGCGGACGCGGCAGAGGTTGTTTCCACTCCGGCGGAAACCGCCCTAGACTTCGTGCGTGATGCCACGCATCGCAGCGAACGATCCGCTTTCATCGAAACCACTACGGTCGTCCAGGATGCGACCGGGTAAGGGAAGGAGCAGCCTATGCCGACCCCATATTTGCGGGGACTTGTCTCCATGTTGTGTCTGGCGGTTGCCACCGCGCCGGCGCTCGCCGCCGATCAGCGCGGCGTTACGGACTCGGAAATCGTCATCGGCACGATCACCGATTTGTCCGGTGTCACCGCCATTCAAGGCGTCAACAACAGCAACGCCATCCGCATGGCGTTCGACGAGGTCAACGCCAAGGGCGGCGTCAACGGCCGCAAGATCAAGTATATCGTGGAGGACAACCAGTACACCGTGCCGCGCGCCGTGCAGGCCATGAACAAGCTGCTCAACAGCGATGACGTGTTCATCACGCTGGATGACGGCGGCACGCCGATGAACGATGCGAACATGCCGGCACAATTCGCCAAGAATGTGCCGAACATGTTTCCGCTGACCTCCGCGCGGTCGATGTACGAGCCTTACAACAAGCTGAAATTCGCGCAGTTCGCCTCGTACTACGACCAGATGCGCTCCGCCGTGAAGTATTTCGCGGAAAAGCGCGGGCGCAAGCAGTTCTGCGTGATGTACCAGGATTCCGACTTCGGCAAGGACGTGCTGGCCGGGGTGGTGGCGCAGACCGAGGCGATGGGCATGAAGGTGGTCGCCACCACGGCACACAAGCCGACCGACACCGATTTCAACGCTGCGGTGACCAAGCTGCATGACGCCGGCTGCGACGCGATCATGCTGGGCACCATCGTGCGCGATACCAATATCATTATCCAGACCGCGCGCAAGATGAGCTGGAATGTCGACCTGGTTGGGCAGTTCGCCGCTTACGACACCGCGGTGGCCACCCTGCCGGGTGGCGCGACGGAAGGCTTCTTCTGCATGACTCCGGCGCTGTATGCCTATCCGGACGATCCGCGCCCGGCGGTGCAGGAATTCGCCAAGGCGTTCAAGGCGAAATACGGCATCGACCCGAACTTCCATGGCGAGGTCGGCTACACCGCGGCGCAACTCGTCATCCTGGCGTTGCAGAAGGCCGGCAAGGACCTGACCACGGACAGCTTCATCCAGGCGATGGAGAGCGTCCACGACTACAAGGACAGCTTCGGCTCCGAGCTGTCGTTCGGGCCGAACCAGCATCACGGCTCGACCCGTTCGTTCCTGACGATCGTGCATAACGGCCGCTGGGTGCCGGTGGAGGAGAGCGCACTGGCCTACTGAACGCGGCGGGTGCGGCGCCGTCTGGCGCCGCACCCGCATGGCAGGGAGAACAAACATGCACTCGGGACGTGTTGCGGCGTCACTCGCCGCGGCGTTGCTGCTGGCGCCCGTCTGCCGGGCCGCCGGGGCGTGCGAGCACCCGCAGGCAGCCGGCGGCTTTTCCACCTGCGCGAATGTCGCGCAGGCGGAAACCGAGGGCACGGTCGTGCTGTACACGACCGATCCGGAGTCGAACGTGGCGAACTACTTCGCCGATTTCCATAAGCTGTTCCCCAAGATCAATCCGAACTTCATCCGGCTGCAAGCCGGTGCGCTGTATGCCAAGACGCTGGCGGAACGCCAGGCGCACGCCAACCTGGTGGACGTCCTGGCGATTACCGACATGAGCTTCGTGCTGGATTTCCAGAAGCGCGGCGGCTATGCGCCGTATGTCTCGCCGGAAATGGCGGCGTACAAGCCGGAGTACAAGAGCCAGCCGGAGGGCCTGTGGACCTGGGGCGCGCTGATCGTGGCCGGCATCTCCTACAACCCCACCCTCGTCCCCGCCGACCAGGCGCCGAAAACCTGGAAGGATCTGCTCTTGCCCCGATGGAAGGACACGATCAACGTCAAGGTTTCGAACTCGGGGCTGCAACACGAGACGTGGTATCTGATCCGGCAGATTTATGGCGACGACTACTGGAAGCAGTTCGCGGCGCTGAACCCGCGCGCATTCGATTCCTATGTGCAGCAGTTCGACCGCACGGTGAACGGCCAGGACAAGGTGATCTCCACCGCGCAGTATTCCGGATATTTGCAGTTCAAGGCGAAGGGCGCGCCGATCGCGTTCGTGGCGCCGCCGGAGGGGCTGCCGACGGATCCCAACGTGCTCGGCATGGTCGAGCAAGCGCCGCATCCGGAAGCGGCAAAGCTGTTCCTCGACTGGTGGTTCAGCGTGGTGGGGCAGAAGGCGATGGAGAAAGCCACCGCGCTGTACTCGCCGCGCACCGACGTGCCGCCGCCGGAGGGCGGGATTCCGATCACGCAATTCAAGATCCTGGCGCCGACGGATTGGGACGCATTCCTCAAGACGCACATCCAGTTCGTGCGCGAGTGGGACCGCATGGTGGGGATGCGGTAACCACGTTCCCTCTCCCGCTTCGCGGGAGAGCGTAGGGTGAGGGTGATGCGTGCGCCCCGTCGCACCCTCACCCTATCCTCTCCCACCTCATGGGAGAGGATTAGTCGACGTATGGGTTCTTCGTGCCGCGCAGTTGCAGGCGGATCGGCGTGCCGGGCAACTCGAACGTCTCGCGCAGACCGTTCACCAGATACCGCTGGTAATCCTCCGGCAATTGCTCGGCGCGCGTGCCGAACGCCACGAAGGTGGGCGGCCGAGCCTTCGCCTGGGTGATGTAGCGCAGCTTCAACCGCCGCCCTGCCACCAGCGGCAACTGGTGGCGCTCCAGCATATGTTCGAACCAACGGTTCAGTTCCGCGGTCGGCAGCCGCTTGTTCCACACCGTGTGGGCGCGACGCACCGTCGGCAGCAGCCGGTCCATCCCGGCGCCGGTCATCGCCGACAGCGTCACCACCGGGATGCCCTTCATCTGCGCCAGGCTTTCCTCCAGGCGCTCGGTCACCACGCGGCGCGCGGCGGAGCGATCCGCCACCGCATCCCACTTGTTCAGCGCGATCACGCAGGCGCGGCCCTCGCGCTCGATCAGCCGGGCGATTTGCAGGTCCTGGTCGTGCAGTCCCTCCACGGCATCGACCACCAGCACCACCACCTCGGCCAGCTTCAGCGCACCGATCGCGGCGCCGACCGACAGCTTCTCCAGTTCCGCCTCGACCCGGGCGCGGCGGCGCAGTCCGGCGGTATCGACCAACTCGATGACCCCCTCGGCGTCGCGCAATTGCGTCGCCACGGCGTCGCGCGTCAGCCCGGGTTCGGGGCCGGTGATCATCCGCTCCTCGCCGAGCAATCGGTTGATCAGCGTCGATTTGCCGGCATTCGGGCGGCCGACGACGGCCAGGTGCAGCGCTTGCTCGTGCGGCGCCGTCTCTTCCGCCGGCGGCAGACGGTCGGCGATCTCGGTCATCAGCGCGGCGATGCCCTCGCCATGCTCGGCGGAGACGGCGACCGGATCGCCCAGGCCGAGCGCATAGGTCTCCAGCACCGCCGAATTCGCGCCGCGGCCCTCCGCCTTGTTGGCCACCAGCAGCACTGGCCGGTCCTGGCGCCGCAGCCACTGGGCAAAGTGCCGGTCGATCGGCGTCAGCCCCTCGCGCGCATCGACCACGAACAGCACCAGGTCGGCCATGCCCACCGCGGTCTCGGCGCCGGCGCGCAGCCGCCCGGCCAGGGTTTCCGGCGCCGCCTCCTCCAGCCCCGCGGTGTCCACCATGCGCACATGCCGGCCGCGCAGCAGCGCCTCGGCTTCCTTGCGGTCGCGCGTCACCCCGGGCGTATCGGCGACCAGCGCCGTCCGCCGTCCCACCAGCCGGTTGAACAGCGTCGATTTGCCGACATTCGGCCGGCCCGCGATGACGACGGTAGGCAGCATGCTACCCAGATGGCGCGGGCTCAGCGCAGCGCCAATAGCCGGGCGTCGTCCGACACCACCAGCAGGGTGCCGTCGGCGACCACCGGCTCGAGTGGCGCGGCGGCGTCGGACAGCGTCTGCCGGCCGAGGATGTCGCCGGTATAGGGGCTGATCGACAGCGCATCGTTGCTGGTGCCGGTGACCACCAGCCGGTCGCCGAGCAGGGCCGGTCCCCACCAGGAGATCGAATATTTCTGCTTTTCCGGCTCCTCCCAGCGCGGCAGGGCAGCGACCCAGGCGACCCGCCCGTCTGCCGCGTTGATCGCCGTCAGATCCTGCGACAGAGCGACCATGAACACCCAGTCGCCGGCGACCCAGGGGCTGTCCTCGCCGCCCACCGCGCGCTCCCACAGCCGCCGGCCGGTCGGCAGGTCCAGGGCGAGCGTCAGGCCGCCCATGCCGGTCGCAATCACCCGGCCATTGCTGATCGCGGGCCGGCCGCGGATGGCCGAGAAATCCGCGCTGGTGCCCGCGGCGACCCCGCCCAGGTTGTCGGTCCACACGACGTTGCCGCTCTCGGCGCGCAGGCAGGCGAGTTCGCCGGAGCTGAAGCCGGCGACGATCAGCCCGTTGGCGAACGCCGGTGCGGGACGGCCCAGCACGCTGGGGGTCGCGGCCACGGCCTGGTAGGTCCAGATCCGATGGCCGTCATCGGCGGCGAGCGCCAGCAGCTTGTCCTCGATGGTGGTCAGGAACAGCCGGCCTTCCACCACCGTCGGTGCCGACCGTCCCGGCGCGCCGATCGAGATGCGCCATTTCTGGGTGCCCTTGGCGGCGTCCAGCGCGACCAGGTCCGCCAGGCCGTTCACCGCGTAGAGCGTGTCGCCGGCCACGGCGAGGCCGCCGCCGACATTGGTGCTGTCGGCGTCCTTGTCTTTGGTGTCCACCTGCCAGACCCGTGCGCCGTTGGCCAGCGCGAAGGCGGAGACCACCGCGTCCGCATCCATGGCGTAGACCAGGCCGTTGGCCACCACGGGCTGCGCCAGGATCTTGTGGCGGTAGCCGCCGCCGGCGCCGATGTCGCCGGCCCAGGCCTGCGCCAGAACCGGATTGGCGGCGAGGTGGCCCATCATGTGGGACGGATTGCCGCCCGCCTGCGGCCAGGCGGCATTGCGCACCGGCGGCGGCAGCACGACTTTCGGCGTGCCCTCATCCACGGTCAGGCCGCGGCGGGAGGCGATCACCGGCTCCCGCTTGCCGGGCAGCGGCGGCTTTTCGCTGCCGAACCACGAATCCCACAGGCTGCAGCCGCCCAGGGCCAATGGCGCCGCGAGTGCCAGCGGCGCCAGCAGCGCCGCGCGCCGCGAAAATCCCCGACGTTCCACCAAGCTGTTCTCCGCCATGCGTGTCAGCCGAGCCGCGCCAGCAGGGCGGCGGCGCGTTCGCGTACCCCGTTGGGCGCGGTGACATCCTGCGCCAGTTTGCTCAACGCGGTTTTTGCCGCCTCGGTCCTGCCCTGCCGCAAATCCAGCAGGGCCAATTGCTCCTGCGCCAGCGCGCGCCAGGCGTTGCCCGGCTCGGCGAGCGCCTTCAGCCGCGCCTCCAGCAAGGCGGGGTCGCCGGTGTCGATCTGCTGCTGGCACCACAGGAGACTGGCGAGATCGCGCAGCAGGGGATCGGCGCTGCTGTCGGACGCGACGTCGTTCCAGAGCGCGGTGGCGCCCTTGAGGTCACCGTGTTGCGCCCGCAAGGCGGCGGCCTGCAACCGGGCGAGCGTGCGATAGCCCTCCGGCGCCGTCCGCGCCAGAGCGTCGAAGTCGTCGGTAATGCCCTGTTGGTTGGAGGCGGCGGCGGGCGACTGCATGAGCGCCATCGCCGCGAGATAGCGTTGCCCCGCCGCCATGTCCTGCCTGGCCTGCCACCAGCGCCAGGCCTGCCAGCCCCCCGTGGCGGCGATGACCAGCAACGCGGCGGCAATGATGAGGCCGGCATAGCGCTTGAGGAGTTGCTGCGCGCGTTCGGCGCGAAGTTCCTCATCGACCTCGTCGAAGATATCGACCACTGGGCTGTCTCGTCCGATTCGGGCTGTGGCGGCCTGTCCCGGCGAAGGCCGGGGCGGCGGACCATAGCGGCGGCGCGACGCGGCGGCAAACCGGCACACACCAGTCGTTTACCTTTGCGGCGCAGGCTGCGCGGATGCGCTGCGCGTTCTGTCTTCTGGTGCTGCTGGGCGGTTGCGGCGCCGATCCCGTGACGCTGACCGCGGCGGTGGTCGGCGGCTCCGCCGGCAGCGTCGCGGTGATCCAGCGCACCCCCTTCGACGCATTGTGGTCCCTGGCGACGGGGCAGGATTGTTCCGCGGTGCGGCTGGACCAGGGCAAGAGCTATTGCCGGCCGGTGGAGCCGCCGCCGGCCCCGGTACCGTATTGCACGCGCAGCCTGGGTGTGGCGGATTGCTGGGCCGACCCGGCGGGGCATCCGCGTGCTCTGGGCGACGGGCCGAGCACGCTGACGCCGGCGCAGGAGGCGAACCGCACGCGGGGCTGGCCGTTCTGAGCGGGGGGTGACGCCAAAGGCGGGGGAGTGACGCCAAAGGCGGGGGGGTGACGCCAAAGGTTTCTCCCCCTCCCCCCCATCCCCCTCCCACAAGGGGAGGGGGAGAAAATTCGCCGTCAGTACATGCTGGTCAGCACGTTGCTCAGCCGCTTGCGCTCCTCCAGCGCCCGGCCGGTGCCGAGCGCCACGCATTGCAGCGGGTTCTCCGCGATCACCACGGCCAGGCCGGTGGCATCGCGCAGCACCTGGTCCACCCGGTGCAGCAAGGCGCCGCCGCCGGTCAGCACGATGCCCTTGTCGACGATGTCGGCGGCGAGTTCCGGCGGGGTGTTTTCCAGCGCCACCTTCACCGCCTCGATGATCTGGCCGACCGGCTCGGCCAGGCTCTCGGCGATCTGGCGCTGGCTGACGATGACCTCGCGCGGCACGCCATTCAGCAGGTCGCGGCCGCGCACCTCGCGATACGGCCCTTCGTCGCCGTCTTCCGGCGGGCTGGCCGCGCCGAGTTCCATCTTGATGCGCTCGGCGGAGGACTCGCCGATCAGCAGGTTATGGTTGCGGCGGATGTAGCTGATGATCGCCTCGTCCATCTTGTCGCCGCCGACCCGCACGCTGCGCGAATAGACGATGCCGCCGAGCGAGATCACCGCGACCTCGGTGGTGCCGCCGCCAATATCCACCACCATGGAGCCGGACGGCTCGGTCACCGGCAGGCCGGCGCCGATTGCCGCCGCCATCGGCTCCTCGATCAGTTGCACGCGGCGCGCGCCGGCGCTTTCGGCGCTTTCCTGGATGGCGCGGCGTTCCACCGCGGTGGAGCCGGACGGTACGCAGACGATGATCAGCGGCGAGGCAAATCCGCGCCGGTTATGCACCTTGCGGATGAAATGCTTGATCATCTCCTCGGCGACTTCGAAATCGGCGATGACGCCGTCGCGCAGCGGCCGGCTGGCGGTGATGTAGCCGGGGGTGCGGCCCAGCATCATCTTGGCTTCCTCGCCCACCGCGACGACCTGCTTCTTGCCGCGCACATCGGCGATCGCGACGACGCTCGGCTCGGCCAGCACGATGCCGCGGCCCTTGACGTAGACCAGGGTGTTCGCGGTGCCGAGATCGATGGCCATGTCGGCCGACATGAAGCCGAGCATGCGAGAGAACATCCACATAACCTTTGTGTACGCGATTTGAGTGGGGGAAAGGCGGTGGGCTTAGCCCTGCGTTCATCGGTTAACAAGGGGGTGATCGGCGGCCTTGCGGCCGCCCCAATCCGGTCACCGGGTTTCCCCGTTGTGCGTCGAGGGATTCGCGGCTGAGCCATGATGGAGGTGTGGGATGCGACGCAAGATCATGCTGGGTGCGGTGTTGGGCAGCATGGCGCTGGGTCTGGCGGCCTGCGGGGACGATCCGGGTACGCGCGCGGTGAGCGGCGGCCTGATCGGCGCCGGTGCGGGCGCCGGCATTGCGGCAGCGACCGGCGGGCGACCGGCAACAGGCGCGCTGATCGGTGGTGGCGTTGGCGCCGTGGGCGGTGCGGTGACCACGCCCTGATCCCGGTTCTCCCGGCGACGCGCGACAGGCGATCGAGGCCGATCCGCCGTGGTCCGGCGCGGCACGGCGGATCGGCGGTGCCGCTGGTGGCGGTTTCCCGGCGGCGGCGACATTTTCTCGATGGCTGAGAGGGGTTTGCGCAGGCCGCTGTTTGCGGCGGTGGCTGCCTGGCGCGCCGATCGCAGGCCGCGCCGCCGGGCTGTCACAAAGTTTTCATTGTCTCTGTTGGCCCGCCAGGCGAGACAGCTCGTTCCGGATACGCACGATATTTCCTCCGTTCGCCTGCGATCTGCGGTTGTTCTCGCGGGGCGGCGGCATTGGGCGATTACAGGGACGTTAGGAAATTCTTAGGGAAGAATAACGCAAGATTTGCTTGCCCGCATCATCGCGTGCGGCGATGATGGGCCTCGCTCAATGTATGCGCGCATGGACGACAATATGACACGCACAGGTTGCGTTTGTCGGCGTACGACTCTACTCTGCCTCGTGCCACCCCGCATGTCTGCCTCGCGTTGAACCGGACCTCTCGCCCAACATGAACGTCCTCTTCGTAACCAGCGAGTTCGCGGGCCTGGCAAAGGCGGGCGGGCTTGGCGATATTGCCGCGGGCCTGCCGGTCGCGCTGTGCCGGCTCGGCGCCGACGTGCGGGTGTTGCTGCCGGCCTACCGGTCTGTGCTGGCGCAACTGCCGGAGGTGGCCTGGATCGGCCGCCTGCCGGGGCGCGGCGCAATCCCCGGCTGCCGCATCGGCGAGGCACAATTGCCGAATGGATTGATGCTGTATCTGGTGGGGGCGCCGTCGCTGTACGATCGGGACGGCACGCCGTACAGCACGCCGGAAGGCCGCGACTGGCCGGACAACCATCTGCGCTTCGCCCGGCTCTCGCTGGCCGCGGCGGAAATCGCGCGTCGCCGCGGCCGGCTGGGCTGGTCGCCCGACCTGCTGCATCTGCATGACTGGCCGGGCGGCCTGGCCCCGGCCTATATGCGCTGGGACGGCACCGAGATTCCGTCGGTGATGACCATCCACAACATCGCCTACCAGGGGAATTTCCCCCCCGCGCTGTGTCATCGCCTGGCCATTCCGGAAGCCGCGCTCGACATCAACGGCGTCGAGTTCCACGGCGAGGTGTCGTTCCTCAAGGCCGGGCTGTACTACGCCAACCACGTGACCACCGTCAGTCCGAGCTACGCGACGGAGATCGCCACGCCGCAATCCGGCGGCGGGCTGCACGGGCTGATCCAGGGACGCGCCGCGCAGGGCGAATTGTCCGGCATCGTCAACGGCATCGACGAAAGCTGGGATCCGCGCCGCGATCCGTACCTGCCGTACCACTTCGACGCGAAAGACCTGAGCGGCAAGCGGGCCAACGCCGAGGCGGTGCGCACCAGCCTGTGCCTGCGTCACTCGGACGGGCCGCTGTTCGGCATCGTGTCGCGCCTGGTGCACCAGAAGGGCCTCGACCTGGTGGCCGAGGCGGTGCACGACATCGTCGGGCTTGGCGGGCAGATCGCCATCCTGGGGCTGGGCGACCCCGAGATCGAGCATATGCTCGGCCGCACCGCGCGGCAGCATCGCGACGACGTGGCCGTGCTGGTCGGGTTCAACGAGCCGATGGCGCGGCGCATCATCGCCGGCAGCGACTTTACCCTGATGCCGTCGCGGTTCGAGCCGTGCGGGCTGACCCAGATGCAGGCGCAGCGCTACGGCGCGCTGCCGATCGCGCACGCCACCGGCGGGCTGGTGGACACGATCGAGGATGGCGTGACGGGTTTCCTGTTTGCTGCGCTGTCGCATGACGGGCTGATAAGCGCCTGCGCGCGCGCGTTCGACGCGTTCGACGACGCGGAGCACCTGGCGACGATGCGGCAGGCGGCGATGGCACGGCGGTTCACCTGGGCGGAGCCGGCGGCGGCCTATGCGGCGCTGTATGGCCGGCTGGCGGGTGTCACGGTGCCGCTCGAGGCGGCACGACCGGTGGCGGGTCATCCCGCGCTCGATGGGGCGCGCGGGCACGCACGTCCGCGGGCGCGTGCGGCGGCGGAGAAAGCGTTGGAGGTCGCGGCGGCGTAGACCCGGACCGACCGCACATGCCCGCATTCGTTGCGCCGTGATGCGCCGGCTTGGGCGTCGCGGGGCGGCCTGAAGCCTCGCTGCCGTCCCGCTGCGGATATTCCCACCGGGCTTCGGCACCTTCTGTGCGGACTGTAGAAGATCAACCCCGCCAACCGCGCCGCCTGCCGGGATTGCACGCTCCGCCCGCAATGCACCGAGGGTTCAGGCGCGGCGACGCTGTTTGTTACCGGCCGCCCGAACGATTGACTCTCGGTTGCTCCGCACGGACCGCCCCAACCGTCATGGCCGGTGCGACGAACCATCCTCCCCCGGTCGGTCGCTTATCCTGACGCTCATGGGGTCAAGCCCGGCCATGACGGGGGAGCGCCGGTGCGAACCATCCATGAGTCAACCTTTACGCCGTCTGGTATACACCGACTCCGCAGGAATCTAGCGCGAGTACGCGGTCCGCGGCGCATTTGGCGCGCAATCGGCCCAGATTCTGTCGCGCAATGGGTATATGACACGCGGTGGTTGCCGCCCGGCGGGTCCGTGCGACGGCCCGCTCGCCCCGTCGCGTCATTGCTTCACCGATCCCGCCGTCAGCCCGGACACCAGCCAACGTTGCAGCGGCAGGAACAGCAGCAGGGCCGGCAGCGTCGTCACCGCCGAGCCGGCCATCACGGCACCCCAATCGGTCGTGTCCTCGCCGAAGAACTGGTACAGCCCCAGCGGCAGCGTCTTCATCGCGGGCTGCGTCAGGAATGCCAGCGCCAGCAAATATTCCGTCCAGCATAGCAGGAACGCATAGGTCGCCGTCGCCACCACGCCGGGCAGCATCACCGGCAGCACGACGTGCCACAACGCTCCCAGCGGCGTGCAGCCATCGACCATCGCCGCCTCATCCAACTCGCGCGGCACGGTTTCCAGATAGCCGAGCAGGAGATAGACCGAGAAGGGAATGCTGATCGCGGTGTAGCAGAGGATCATGCCGCTGTACGAATTGGTCAGCCCGGTGCGGGCGAACAGGATGAACAGCGGCGTTACCAGCACGATCCACGGGAACCACTGCCCTGCCACGACTGCCGTCAGCAGCACGCGACGCCACCGGAAGCGCCGGCGCGAAAACACATACGCCGCCATCACCGAAACCACCGTCGCCGCCAGCGTCGCCGCGAGACAGATCGCCAGGCTGTTCGACAGATACGTGCCGAACCCGGCGTCGAAGATGTGGCGATAGTTGTCCCAGGTCAGATCGAACCGGTTGCGCGCGAACAGCGTCTCGTTGGTCTGCATCGAGCCGGAGAAGACCACCACGGCGGGATACAGCAGGAACCCCAGCGTCGCCGCCGCCGTCAGCAGAATGGCACCATCGCCGATCCGCGCGCGCAGCCTCACGACGCCACGCGCCGTCCCAGCACGCGCACATACAACAGTCCGAATGTTCCCATCGCCACCGCCATGATCACGCCGATCGCGGCACTGGAACCGAGGTTGAAATCGACGAAGCCGCGCAGATACACCTCGGTTGCCAGCACGTCCGTGTAGCGGCCGGGTCCGGCCCCGGTGGCGAGCCACACATAGACGAAGTTATTGAACGTCCAGAACGTCATCAACATCGCCAGGATCATGATCGTCGGCATGATGTGCGGCAGCGTCACGTGGCGGAAAATCCGCACGCTGCCGGCGCCGTCCAGTGCCGCCGCCTCGCTCAACTCCCGCGGCACCGACTGCAACGCCGCCAGCAGGGTCAGCGTCGCCACCGGCACGGTGTTCCACACCATGATCAGCACGATCGCCGGCCACACCGTCGCGGTATCCGCCAGGAACGCAATCGGGTGCCGCGTCAGGCCGAGCCACAGCAGCGCCCGGTTGATGCCGCCCGCCTGCGGATGCAGCAGCCAGCGCCACACCGCCACGGCAACGATCGGCGGTGTCGCCCAGGGCACCAGCAACGCCAGCCGCATCAGCGTGCGCAACCGCAACCGCAGCAACGCCGCCGAGTTCAGCAGCAGCGCCAGCGCCATGCCCAGCACCAGCCGCACCACGACCGACACCGCGGTCAGCCAGAACGCGGTATTCCACACCACGCGCCAGAAATCCGCGCCGCCCAGCGCGTCGGCGTAATTTGCCAGGCCGATATAGGCACCGCCCTGGCGCAGCTTCATCAGGCTCAAATCCGTCAGGCTGAACCATACGTTGCTCGCCATCGGATACAGATAGAACGCTGCCAGGATCAGCAGGCTCGGCGCCAGCATGAGCGTGACGAAAACCTGGTCGGCGCGCGCGGTCCGCCGCCGCGCCGGCGCCATCATTGCAGGCCCTTGCGGATCACCGAGAGCAATTGCTCGCTCGCCTGGTCCACCGACAGCTCGCCGATGAAAGCGGAGCCGAAGGCCCGGCCGGTGGCATTCCACATCGTGTTGATCGGCACCGGCCCGTCGGAATACGGCCCCCAGCTTCGCGCATTCTGGAGCTGTTGCGCGTAGCCTTGCATGCCCGGTGCGAAGTTCAGCGTGCTCAGCATCGATTTCCGTGCCGGGAACTGCGATGTGTAGTAGTCGGTGAAGATCGGTTTGGACTTCAGGAACTGCACCAGCTTCCACGCCGCATCGGGATGCTGCGTATTGGCGTTGATCCCCAGCGACCGTCCGCCGAAATTGACCACGGATGTCGGCAATTCGGTCGGCATCACGGCACTCAGCAGCGGCGGATCGCCGGCGTTCGGGTTGCGTGCGCGCCACGCCGCGACGATCTGCCGGAAATTCGCCGGCGGCATGATGGCGATCGCTTGCTCACCCGACGCCATCGCCTCGATGATCGCGGGATCGCCCCAGTTGTTGATCGCCAGCATCGATTTCGGCGAGTCGCCCTGCTTGAGGTAGTCGGCGAAATAGCGGATCGCGCCGGCGATATCGCTCTGGTCGAGGCCGAGGCCAAAGCCGCCGCCGGGTTTGCTCACCACCAATGCCTTGCCGTGGTTCCACCAGTAGTAATTGGCAATGAACCACATCGTGTTGGTAGCGCCGCTGCCGGCCGGAAAGCCGAACCCGATCTTGCCGGTCACCTGGTGAACCTTCAGGCTGGCGGCGCGCAGTTCCTCCCAGGTCCGCGGAATCGCGGTGACACCCGCCTGCGTCAGCAGGTCGGTGCGATACACCATGGTCCAGCAATCCACCGTCCACGGCACCGCATAGGCATGGCCGTCGCGGCCGGTGGCGAGGTCCATGGCGATATAGTCGCTGCTGCCGCCGTCCGCCGCGATGTATTTGTCGAGCGGCAGCAGCGCCCCCGCCGCCGCGAGGTCCTTGGTCCAGACGAAGGCGATGTGCATCACGTCCGGCCCGGTGCCGACTGCTGTTTCGCGCAGAGTCTGCGGCATCACGTCGGCCCAGGGCATCTGCTCCAGCTTCACGTGGATGCCGGGGTTCTGCTGTTCGAACACATCCAGCGCGGCGCGGAGTTGCTTGACTTCCGGGTCGTTGAACCGGAGCGTCAGGTCGGTGGCGCGCGCGGCACTGCCCCACACGATCAATGCTGCCACCACCCCGGCAAGCAGGGCGCGAGCGAGGCGCATGCGTTTCCTCCCGGTATGCGACGTTGCGCAAGCCTACGCGGGATTTTCCCGATGGACCAAGTGCCGGGGCGTCATGTCGGCCGGTGTGGCGCTGGCCCTTGCCAAACCGCGGTGCCGCGGCGGATGTATGGGCCTGGCAACGTTCGACCGCCCTGGCGGTCATTTATGAAAGGTCACAGGCCATGGCGACGGCACCGACGACCGACGTGCTCGCGGAACTGGGCAGGATCGACACGCCGACCATCACCAACGTGGTGGCGACCTATCCGAACAACCCGCTCTGCCTCGGGCTGTACAACCCCTGGACCGAGAACTGGTACACCGACACCTCGATCCGCTGCATCTACCCCGAAATGGGCGCGGTCGTCGGCCATGCCGTCACCTGCGTCTACGGCTTGCCGGATCCCAACTTTACCGGCCGGCTGAGCTTCATGGACGTGGTCGACGCGCTGGACGCGATGCGGAAGCCGACCATCCTGGTCATTCAGCAGAAATGGCCCGCGGGCCTCATGGCCAAGGCGGGTCTGGCCGGCGAGATCATGGTCACGTCGATGCAGGCGGTCGGGTGCATCGGCATGCTGTCCAACGGCCCCTCCCGCGATGTGGACGCGGTGCGGCGGCTCGGCTTCCAGTTGCTGCTTGGCGGCGTCACGGCCGGCCACGGGGAGATGGCGGTCCATGCGGTGAACGTGCCGGTTTCAGTGGGCGGCATGGACGTGGCGCCCGGCGACCTGATCCACATGGATGAGAACGGCGCGGTGAAGTTTCCCGCCGACAAGGCCGCGCAGGTGCTGGAGAACGCCAGGCAATTGCTGGAAGGCGAGGCCGAGCATCTGGCGCGTCTGCGCGCCGCGAAGACCGCGGCTGAAGTGCGCGCGGCCGGCGGGTCGTATGTGGCCAGGCGCGCCAAGTAGGGCGCCGCACGTCATCGCGGGCGAAGGCCGGCCATGAGGTGCGGGTCCGGAACCAGGAACAAGATGATCAATGTTGGCGCGGTTGAGCCTCTGGCGGGCGCGCAGGAGCGAAGGGCAACAGCGTGCGGCCCGTGGCATCCGCGCCCTCGGTGCTACGCACCGCGCGTTGCTCCGCTGCACGGCGCAACCCTGCGCAGCGGGAGAGGTTTTTCGGTGTTTCCTACAGCCACTTTCCCCACCCGTTACGCACCGGATGGTCCTGCGCCAGCGGCAGCGCGACGGCGGTGTTGGTGGCCGAGCTGTAGTAGATCGCTGAAACCAGCTCCAGCGAGCGATACGCGTCCTGCAACCTCAGCGGCCAGGGCGCGGTGCCGGCCAGCGCCGGGTGCAGCGCCTCGATCAGCCCGGCGAAGCTTTCCTTGCGCGGCACGAAGCCGCCCAGCGCCGCCTCGATCTCGTCCTGCCGCCGTGTCCCGCGCGCGACGAAACGCCAGTCGCCCTCCGCCGGGCGATACGGCGGCACCCCGGGGTTCTCCGCCGTCATTTCGGCGAAGCAGAAACGGAACTTGCTGAGTTCCTCCGCCGCGCCGAGGGTGACCGAGGATGTCACCAGCGCGCCCGACTCCATTTCCAGGCAGACCGCGGCGCAATCCTCCGTCTCGACCGCGTTCACCCGCGTGGCAACCTTGGCGAATACCCGGCGCACCGGCCCCAGCGTGAACGTCAGCAGGTCGTGCGCGTGGATCGCGTGGCCAAGCATGGCGCCGCCCAGTTCGGTCGCCTTTCGGCCGCGCCAGCGGACATCGTAATAATCCGGCGGTCGGTTCCAGTGGGTCTCGATGCTGGCGACCAGCGGGCGGCCGGTCACGCCCGCCTCGATCAGCCGCCGCAGCCGGGCCAGGCCGTTGCCGTAGCGATACTGGTAGACCGGCACCACCGCGCGGCCGGCTTGTTCCCCCGCGCGCATCACGCGTTCCACGTCCGCCAGCGAGCCGACCAGCGGCTTCTCGCACAGCACGTGCTTGCCGGCGGCCAGCGCCGCCTCGATCGCGTCGAAATGCATGTATGGCGGCAGGCAGATATCCACCAGGTCGATGTCGGACCGCGCCAGCACCGCGGCGTACGACCGCTCCGTCCCGGCACCCGGAACGGTTGCGGCGAGCGTTGCCGCGCGGCCGCTGTCCAGGTCGCAGACCACCGCGACCTCGTAGCCCTGTCGGTTGTCGCGATAGCCCTCGACATGCGCGGCGCCGATGCCGGCACCGATCACCGCGACGCGGAAGCGCTGGTTCATCGGCCTGTCTCCACCCGTGCCAGATTGCCGAGCCGCGTCGCCACGGCCTCGGCCCGCAAGGCGAGTTCCATCACCTTGAAGCAGTGGCTCTGCGGCATCGCGGTCGCCGTACGGTCGAGCACGTCGGCAATCAAATTCGGATAGTACGGCAGCCCGGCATCGCGGCAATCGATGTAGCGGGTCGCTTGGTTATCGACCAGGAACAGGTGATCGGTGCCCGGCCGCCCGGCGATATCGACGTATTTGCGCAGCTCGATATAGCCGTCGGTGCCGAGGATGGTCAGCCGCCCGTCGCCCCAGTTCGCCAGCCCGTCGGGGGTATACCAGTCGACCCGGATATAGCCGCTGCCGCGGTCGCTGCGCAGCAGCATCTCGCCGAAATCCTCGAACCCGGGATCGCCGGGATTGGCGAAATTGCCGACCGCGGCGCTGACGATCTCGGCATCCGTCGAGCCGGTGAAGGTCAGGAATTGCTCGATCTGGTGACTGCCGACATCGCACAGCACGCCGCCGTAATATTCCCGCTTGAAGAACCAGTCAGGCCGCAGGTGCCGGTTCAGCCGGTGCGGGGCGAGCAATACGGTCTGCACCACGCGGCCGATCGCGCCGGCGGCGACCAGTTCGAGCGCGCGCGTCACCGCCTTCACCTCGAACCGCTCGGAGTAGTTCACCGACCAGATGCGGCCGGTCTCGGCGACCGTCCGGCGCAGCGCGGCGAGCTGGTCCGCGGTGGTGCAGCCGGGCTTGTCGGTCGCCACGTCCTTGCCGGCGCGCATCGCCTCGATCGCGATCGCGGCGCGGTCGGCGGGGATCGCCGCGGTGAGGATCATCTGCACCGACGGATCCTCGAGCAATCGCCGCTTGTCGGCGACGCGCGGGATCTGCGGATAGCGCTTGATGAAGCCGGCAAGCGGCTGCGGCTCGCCGTCGGTCCAGTAGCCGACGCACTCGCCGCCAAGTTCGAGCAGCCGGCCGGCCATTTCATACATGTGACGATGATCCAGGCCGATCGCTGCGAACCTGATCGGCCGCGATTTTGGCTGTGCCATCACCCATGCCTCCTGATTGCGCCGGACCGCGCTTCCCGCCGGCGCGGGCTTCGCCCAGGTTCGCGAACTCGCATTATAGACCCGACGGAGCGGTGCGATTTGATCCACATCAATGATGCCGCAACGACCAGCGCCTAGCGTGGCGATCCGGACGGTTCGGACCAACGCTGTCATTGCGAGCGAAGCAATCTCCCGGAGATCTGGCGTCAAGGCACCTGGGGGATTGCTTCGCTTCGCTCGCAATGACAGCGACACGGCTGGTCCGGCAGCGTCGCTCGGCATCCTGCAAGTCGGATGGCGCGGTTGCTGTGCGGCCGGCCAGCGTCGCCGGGCTCGGTCGGTGCCACGGGGGCGGTGTCCAACGGCCACGCCGGGGACAAGGGCGGCCAGGCCAGGGCCGGGCAAGCCGGCGTGGTGGTCGCCAGCGCCAACATCGAGGAGATACGCCATGAGCGCGACGCAGTTGGGCACACGCCCCACGTCGGATGTCGCGGACCGGCCGAGGGTTTCGAAACGGCGGGTGTTCATCTATGCCCTGCTGTTCGCCATGACCGCGGTCAACTACACCGACCGGGTCAACCTGTCGGTCTCCGCGGGTTTGATTTCGCACGAGTTCGGGCTGTCGCCGGCCGAGCTTGGCTGGCTGCTGTCCGCCTATCTGTGGCCCTACATCATCTGTCTGGCCCCGGCCGGGCTGCTCGTCGACTGGCTGGGCTACCGGCTCGTCGGCTGGGCGGCGGTGGGGTTCTGGTCGCTGTGCACGGTCGCCACTGCCTTCGTCAGAGCTCCGTTCCCGTTCTATCTGACGCGGATCGGCCTGGGCGGAGCCGAGGCGGCCAATTTCCCGATCGGCACGCAGGCGATCCGCGCCTGGGCGCCGCGCAACGAGTACGGCGTCTCGGTCGCCTCGCTATCGCTCGGGCAATGGTTCGGCACGGCGTTCGGCGCCATGTTCGTCGGCTGGGTGGTGAGTTATCTCGGCTGGCGCGCCGCCTTCGTGCTGACCGGCGTGCTGGGCCTCGTCTGGGTGGCGATCTGGGCGGTATTCGTGCGCGACCCACAGCGGGCCGGTTGGCTGGGATCCGAGGAACGCACCTACATCCTCAAGGAGCGCGAGGCGCGGCCGCCGCAGCAGGCCGGCGGAGCCAACGTAAAGGCCCTGCTGAGCAGCCGCTCGCTTTGGGCGTTGTCATTGGCGCAAGGCTGCTTCGTCTATGAGGCCTATATGCTGCTGAGCTGGCTGCCGAATTTTTTGCAGACCCAGCACCATGTTTCGATCTTCAGCTCGGGTGGCTATACCGCGATCATCTACGGCACGGCCGTGGTCGGCAGCATCCTGCTGGCGCGGCTGTCCGACCGGATCTTCTCGACCACCGCGCTGCGCGGCGGCGCGCGGAAATGGGTGGTGGCCTTCTCCTACCTGCCCGCGATGCTGGTCGCGGTGGTTCCGCAGGTGAACTCGGTGTGGCTGATCGTGGCGCTGCTGACCGTCTCGGTGACGTTCCTGGCGAACGGCATCTCGCTGAACACCGCGCTGTGCAACGACCTGGTGGTCCGGCCGGCGGATGCCGGCACCGCGGTGGCGCTGTTCACCCTGGGCGCCAACCTGGTGGGCTTCGTATCGCCGATCGTAACCGGCTACGTCGTGCAGGCTACGGGCAACTTCAACATGGCGTTCGTGCTGACCGGCGTGATGCTGCTGGCCGGCGTCGCCATCCTGCTGGGCATGATCAAGGGCGGCATCGGCACCGCCGAACCGAGCCTGCACCCGGGCGGTTGATGGCAGAGAGCCTCCCCCCCCTCCCCTGGTGGGAGGGGGGAGGGGTGCGTGCATGCACCGCCGGCGGATGTACGCACCCCTTCCCGTAACGTTGATCCGCTTCGCGGCTCAAGCCCTCAAGGGGCGGGGGGGTCTTGCCTTCTCCGTGTTACTCCGGCGACAGCGGTGCGTCGTATTCGCCGGAGATGTCCTGGTTGGTGTAGTCCGTCATCATCGCCACCGCGATCAGGCTGATAACGCAGCAGGCGGTGATGTAGATCGAGATCGGCACCCAACTGTGATACGTCGCGAGCAATGCCGTGGCGATCAGCGGCGCCGGACCGCCGGCGATGATCGAGGCAAGCTGGTAGCCGATCGACGCCCCGGAGTAACGCAGCCGGCCGGTGAAGCTCTCGGCGATCAGTGCCGCCTGCGGGCCATACATCGTGTCGTGCGGGATCAGCGACGCCACGACGGCGATGAAGATCCAGAACGGCACGAGGGTGTTGAGCAGCGCGAAGTAGATCCAGCCGAACACGAGGGTCATCACCGTGCCAACCAGATAGATGCGCTTGCGGCCGAACCGGTCCGACAGATGCCCGGCCAGCGGGATGGTGATGAACGAAACGCAGGAGGCCACCAGCACGGACAGCAGCAGCATGTCGCGTGACACATGCAGTGTGCCGACCCCGTAGGAGAACACGAACGCCGTGAAAATGTAGAACGGCGCCTGTTCGCCCATGCGGGCGAAGGCGCTGAGGAACACCTCTTTCGCCTGCAAGCGGAACACCTCGGTCACCGGTGTCGCCTCGATGCGATCCTGCTCCACCAGTTTGCGGAACACCGGGCTCTCCAAAATCCCCAGTCGGATCCACAGCCCGATCCCGACCAGCACGATCGACAGCAGGAACGGGATACGCCAACCCCAGGTGAGGAAGGCATCGCCGGACAGGGCGCTGAACAGCAGCACGACGATGTTGGACAGGAACAGCCCGGAGGGGACGCCGAATTGCGGCCAGGACGCGACGAAGCCTCGGTGTTTGCTGCTGCGCGCCCATTCCATCGACATCAGCACGGAGCCGCCCCATTCGCCGCCCACGCCGACGCCCTGGATGAAGCGCAGCGCGGTCAGGAGTACCGCCCCCCAGATGCCGATGCTGTCGTAGGTCGGCACCAGCCCGACCAGGAACGTGGCGACGCCCATCAGCATGAGCGTGGCGATCAGCGCCGACTTGCGGCCGAGCCGGTCGCCCCAATGGCCGAAGATCGCAGCGCCGACGGGCCGTGCGACGAAGCCGACGGCATAGATGGTGAACGCTTCCAGCGTGCCGACCAACGGATCGGACCGCGGGAAATACAGCTTGGCGAACACCAGGCCGGTGACCGTGCCGTAAATGAAGAAGTCGTACCACTCGATAGTGGTGCCGATGGTGCTGGCAATCACCGCGCGGCGGAGTTGCTTGCCGTGTTCCGCATCGGTCAAGGCGGAGGCCTGCCAGGCAGGCGCAGCCGTGGTGCCGGACATGATTTTGTTCCTCCCGGGAACGGTCGAGGTTCCAACTTTTGCGGCAGAGTGATCGTGCCGCGCGAGTCGCGCAATGGGCCGGCGCCGGCATCGCGCGCCGCAACGCCCAACCGCATGCCGCGCTGGTGGTTGCCGCGCTCCCGGTTGACGCCCGCGCGGAAGCCCGATGAGGTGTGCAGGCAATCTGGGGAGATCGACCATGAGCCAAGCCCTGTCCGGCATCCGCGTCATCGACATGACGCACAACCAGGCGGGGCCGGCCTGCGCGCAGATCCTCGGTTTTCTCGGCGCCGACGTGATCAAGCTGGAGGAGCCGAAGGGCGGCGACGTCGCGCGCACCAACATGCGCGACAAACCGGACAGCGACAGCCTGTTCTTCCTGATCCTGAACGCGAACAAGCGCAGCCTGACGTTGAACTTGAAGACCGACGCAGGCAAGGCGCTGTTCAAAAAGGTGATCGCGCAATCCGACGTGCTGCTGGAGAACTTCGGCCCGGGCGCGCTGGACCGGCTGGGCCTCGGCTATGAAGCGCTGCGGACGATCAATCCGCGGCTGATCTATGCCACCATCAAGGGCTTCGGCACCTACGGCCCCTATAGCGGGTTCAAGAGCTTCGAGCCGATCGCGCAGGCGATGGGCGGTGCGATGAGCGTCACCGGCTTTCCGGAGAATCCGCCCACCTACGTCTACCCGGCGATCGGCGATTCCGGCACCGGCATGCACATGGCGATCGGCATCCTGGCGGCGTTGCAGCAGCGGCACGCGACGGGGCAGGGGCAGCATGTCGAGGTCTCCATGCAGGACGCGGTGGTCAACCTGATCCGCGTCAGCCTGCGCGACCATCAGCGCACCGGGCGGCCGATGCCGCGCAACGGCAACCAGCTCGGCCGCACGGTTCCCGGAACGACCTATCCCTGCGCGCCGGGTGGGCCGAACGACTACGTGTATATCTTTGCGCAGCCGCAGATGTGGCGGGCGTTCGCCGGCGCGATCGGCCAGCCGGAACTGGCGGACGATCCGCGCTTCAGGACGCCCGACGGGCGTTGGGAAAATCGCGCGGAGCTGAATTCGATCGTCGCCGCCTGGACCGGTCAGCGCAGCAAGCACGAGGTGATGCGGGTGCTCGGCGACGCCGGTGTGCCGAGCGGCGCCTGCCAGGACACCGGCGAGGTGCTGGCCGATCCGCATTTGCGCGCGCGCGACATGATCGTGGATGTGGACTATCCGACGCGCGGCACCTACCAGACGGTCGGCTGCCCGATCAAGCTGTCGGAGTCGCTGGCGCAGGTACAGCGGCCTCCGCTGCTGGGCGAGCATACCGCCGAGGTGCTGGCGGCGCTGTGCGGCGTCGGGCCGGAGGCGGTGGAACGGTTGCGCGAGGAGGGGGTGGTGTGACGATCGGTCGGGCAGGGGAGTTGCGCCTGCGCTGACAAACCGCCGCTTGTCGGCGATGAGCCAGATCGATCTGCCTGCCGGTGCAATCGACGCGACCAGGCTGGATGCTGTTCGCACCCTGTGCCGGCGGCACCACGTGCGCCGGCTCGACCTGTTCGGTTCTGACGGACCGTTTCGATCCGGCGCGGAGCGATTTGGATAGGCTGATAGTTTTCGACGGCGGGCGGCCGATCGGATTGCCCGGATCAGTACCGGAAAGAATTTCGCGGATTATCAGGCCGATGATGTCCGGCGTTGGGCGGTGGAACGTCAGTTCACGGTCATTGGCGAGGCACTCGCCGCTCTGCGACGCATTGAGCCAGGTCTTGAGAGCAACATTCCCGATCTGGCACGCATCATCGCTTTCCGGAATGTCCTCATGCATGGCTACGCGGGCGCGGACGATCGGTTAGTATGGGGCGTGATCGAACGTGACCTCGATATGTTGCGTTCGGCACTCGTGCGCCTGTTGGACTCTGGATCAGATTCGGCGACATAAACTGAGCAATGCCCGCCGGGGTTCACGTCCTGGGAGAAATGCCAATGAAACAGCGTTCGGTCGGCCGATCCGGTTTGCGCGTGTCGCAGGTCGGGTTGGGCTGCAACAACCTCGGTCAGCGCATCGACTTCGCCGCCTCGCAAGCCGTGGTGCACAAGGCGCTC
This sequence comes from Acetobacteraceae bacterium, assembly GCA_049522565.1. Lineage (GTDB taxonomy): Bacteria > Pseudomonadota > Alphaproteobacteria > Acetobacterales > Acetobacteraceae > JASHVB01. The sequence continues at coordinate 5,802 of JBEKNT010000018.1, read as the reverse complement.
GATCTCGGCATCACGCTGTTCGACACCGCCGACACCTATCGCATCCCGACCGCCGGCTCGGAGGAATACCTCGGCCAAATCCTTGGCGCACGGCGCAAGGAGATCGTGCTGGCCACCAAGTTCGGCAATCCGATGGACAAGGAAGGGGTGAAACGCGGCGCGTCACGCCGCTATATCATGGCCGCGGTCGAGGCCAGCCTGCGACGCCTCGGCACCGACTGGATCGACCTGCTGCAAGTGCATCGGCCGGATCCGCTGACGCCGATCGAGGAAACCCTGCGCGCCCTCGACGACCTGGTCCGAGCCGGCAAGGTCCGCTACATCGGGTGCTCGAATTTTTCCGCCTGGCAGGTGGTCGAAGCGCTGTGGACGTCGCGCCAGTGCGGCCTGGCGCCGTTCGTATCCTGCCAGGACGAGTACAGCCTGCTGATGCGCCGTGCTGAGCAAGAGAAAATTCCGATGATGCAGGCTTATGGCATCGGCCTGCTGCCCTACTACCCGCTGGCGAGTGGCCTGCTGACCGGCAAGTACCGGCGCAATGCTCCGCTGCCGGCGGACGCACGGCTGGTGGTTCACGTCGCGCGATACCGCGATCGATTTATCAACGATGCGAACTGGCCGGTGGTGGAGGCGCTGGAGGACTTCGCCACGCAGCGCGGCCATACCCTGCTGGAACTCGCATTCAGTTGGCTCGCCGCGCAGCCGGTGGTGTCCAGCGTCATTGCCGGCGCGACCAGGCCCGAGCAATTGGCAGCCAATGTGCATGCAGCGGATTGGCCGCTAGGTTCGGAGGATCTGCAAGCGATAGACCGTGCAATCAACCTCGCCCGCGAAGCGCGGTTGAGCCGCGAAGCGGATCAACGCGGAGCGCAGTAGCGCGGCGGGTGAGGGTGATCGGGTCGCCCCGCTGCACCCTTACGCGTGCCGACCCGATCACCCTAACCCTCGGCGCAAGAGCGCCGCGACCTCTCCCGCACGGCGGGAGAGGTTGCTACACTCACCCATGCACGATCGTCTCGCCACGCGCATCGGCGCGCTGACCCTGCCCAACCCGGTGATCTGCGGCTCCGGCGAACCGGTGATGACCGAGGCTGGCATCCGCGCCGCATTGGCCGCCGGCGCGGCCGGCGTGATCGCGAAATCGGTCAACGAACGCCCCGACGCGGCCCGCCAGCTTGACCGCGCGGACTATGCCCAGCTCGACGCGACGCATGCGCCGGTGCCGCATGGCACCGCGATATTCTGCCGCTCCGGTCTGGCACAACGCGATCCGGCGGAATGGTTCGCGGCGCTCGCCGCGATCGACCGCGATGCCGCGCGCGAGGGGCGCTTCGTCGCGGCCAGCCTGGTCCTCGCGGGCGCGGACGGTGCAGTGACGATCGCCGCATTGGCGCGCCGCGCCGGGTTGCGCGTGTTCGAACTGAATGTCGGGGCGCCGCATGCTTCCGAGGCAACGCCCGGCGCGATCGTGCAGGAGACCGATCCGGCGCGGCTCGGCGAACTGGTGGGCCGCGTGCGGGCGGCCACCGATGGTATGGCGTTGTGGGTGAAGCTCACCGGCCTGTCGGCGAACCTGCCGGCGCTGGCTCTGGCGGCGTCGCAGGCGGGCGCCGACGCGGTGTGCATGATGGGACGCTTCATGGCGATGGTGCCCGACCTGGAAACCTTCGCCCCGGTGCTTGGCACATCGGCGGCCTATGGCGGCGGCTGGGCGCTGCCGATCGTCTGCCGCTTCCTCGCATTGAGCCGGCGCGCCGTGGGGCCGGAATTTCCGTTACTTGGCACCAACGGTGTGCGCAGCGGCGCCGACGTGGCGCGCATGGCGCTGGCCGGCGCATCGGCGGTGGAGGCGCTGTCGGTGGTGATGCACGAAGGCTTCCGCGGCCTGACCCGGATGATTGCCGAACTGGACGCATTGCTCGCCGCGCGCGGGCTGCGCTTCAGTGACCTGATAGGCCGTGCCGCCGACTCGTTGCAGGATTATGGCGCGCAGGAAGCACGGCCGGGCCGCTGGCAGCAGTTCGTGCCACCCGAAACCCTGCCCAACTAACCTCTCCCGCTTCGCGGGAGAGGTCTACGAACTCACTTCACCGTGACATAACGGTACGGAAAGAAGTTATCGGCCGGCTGCGCCACCGTCACATTGTCCTTCGCCGCCCAGACGATGACCTGCTGATGCAGCGGGATGAGCGGCAGGTCGTGCTGCAGGATCCCGATCGCCTGTTCGATCATGCCGTTGCGCTTCGCCTGATCCGTCTCCACGCCGATCTTATCGGCCAGGTCGTCAAGCGCAGGGTTCGAGTATCCCCCATAGTTCAACTCGCCCCGGCCGGTGCCACGCGTCTCAAGCAGACTGTACAGCACGTTGTGGGCGTCATAAGTCGCCGGCGTCCAGCCAAGCATGTAGAAGTCCGTATCGAATTTCGGCCCCTGGATCTTGGCGAAGAACTTGGCCTTCGTCTGTGCGTCGAGGTCCACCTTCACCCCGATCCGTGCCAGCATCGACGTGATCGCCGTGCAGATCTGCTCATCCATCACGTAGCGGTCGTTCGGACAGTCGAAGCCGATGCGGAATCCATCCGGGTAGCCAGCTTCCTTCAGCAGTTCCTTGGCTTTGGCGGCGTCGGGCTTCGGCCGCACGTCGAGCTTGGCATCGTAGCCGTTCACCCCCGGTCCCCACATTTCCCAGGTTGAATGGCCAAGCCCCAGCATCACCTTTTGCACGATCGTCGGTTCATCGATCGCCAGCGCAAAAGCCTGCCGTACGCGCAGATCCTTCAACGGGTTCTTGCCCTTGACGTCGGACGTGAGCAACTCGTCGCGCCACACGTCCAGGCCGAGGAAGATTGTGCGCAACTCCGGACTCTGGATCAGGTGCAGGCCGGGCGTGTGGCCGATTCGCTGCATGTCCTGCGGCGGGACGGAGTAGATCATATCCTCCTCGCCGGATAGCAGCGCGGCCACCCGGGTGGGCGCGCTCGCGATCACGTCGAACTCGACATGATCGAGGTTGCCCGGCATCTTGTCCCACCAGGCCGGGTTCTTTTCCACGACCGTGCGGCGATCCGGCTCACGCGACACCACCTTGAACGGACCCGTGCCCATCGCATTGTGTACGGCATAGTTGTCGTCCTTGCCGCCGATCATCACCGGCTCGGTCGCGTTGTGCGCCTCGCACCACGCCTTTGACATGATCAGGAAGTTGGTCTGCTCTTGTAATAAAATCGGATCTGGCTTGAGGGTTTCGAGATCGACGGTCAGATCGTCGATCTTGCGGGCCTCCTTCACCGGCGACATCGGCGCGCGCATCACGGAATTCTGCGACAGGATGCGGTGCAACGAGAACACCACGTCGTCCGCGGTGAAGGGCGAGCCGTCCTGCCATTTGACGTTCGGCCGCAGATGGAACCGCCAGACGGTCGGGCTGGTCTGCTCCCAGCTCGTCGCCAGCGCCGGCTCCAGGCCCAGGTCCTTGTTGCGCCGGACCAGTGGCTCGTAAATGTTCGCCAGGAACGAGAGCTGAACTGTCTCCTGGCGCGTATCAGGGTCCATCGCGCCGACGTCGCCGTCATTGGCCCAGCGGAAGCTGGCGGCGGTGGCCGGCTGCGCGACGCAGGCAGCAGCCAGCAACAGCGCCGGCAGCGAGAGGCGTAGCATTTTCATTGTTTGGTCTCCCCGGCTACCATGCGGCGGGACCGCATGATCCATGATCCATACTATTCTCATGGGCGGATGACCAGGGAGGACGTGATGCCGATCGACGCGGATACCGACATCCTGGGGCTGGTGGACGTGCAACCGACCTTCATGCCAGGCGGCGAATTGCCGGTGGCCGGAGGCGATGCCGTCGTGCCGGCGATCAATCGCCTGCTGACGCGGTATGCCCACGCGTTCGCAACACAGGATTGGCACCCGCCGGGACATGCCTCGTTCGCCAGCGCGCATCCGGGCCGCCAACCCTACGACACGATCGACATGCCGTATGGCAAGCAAGTGCTATGGCCGGACCACGCGTTGCAAGGCAGTGCCAACGCGGCGCTGCATCCCGACCTCGATCTGACCAGGGTCGAGGCGATCATTCGCAAAGGCTTCCGCCGCATGCTCGACAGCTACTCGGCGTTTTTCGAGAACGATCATCGGACGGCCACCGGGCTGGACGGTTGGCTGCGCCAACGCGGCTTCCGGCGGGTGTTCCTGGTCGGTCTCGCGACCGATTTCTGCGTCGCGTGGTCGGCCGAAGATGCGGCACGGCTGGGCTATCAGGTCGCGATTATCGAGGACGCCTGCCGCGGCATCGGCATTCCCACCGCCGCCGGCCGCACCACGCTCGACGATGCACGGGAACGGCTGGCCGCGAAGGGCGTGCGGTTTGTGGGCAGCCGCGACGTTCTGCGCTAATACCCAGAGTGCGATGTGGCACAGAGCGACCCACCGCGTCATTGCGAGGAGCGCAGCGCCGCAGCAATCTCCTGCCTGACGAGCGGCCGATTGCTCATCAGGCAGGAGATTGCTTCGTCGCTGCGCTCCTCGCAATGACGCGGTGCCAAGACGGCGGCTGGGGACGACTGATGCCTCGGCAACAGACGAATGGAGGCTCGCATGCAGATGAAGGCGGCGGTATTGCGCGTGCAGGGCAAGCCCCGCCCCTACGCCACCAGCCAGCCGATGACGATCGAGCAGGTGACGCTCGATCCGCCCGGGCCGGGCGAGGTGCTGTATGAGATCGTCGGCGCCGGGCTGTGCCACTCCGACCTCTCCACCATCGAGGGATTGCGGCCGCGCAAGTTGCCCTCCATTCCCGGTCACGAGGCCGCCGGCATCGTCCGCGAAATCGGGCCGGAGGTGCGCGGCCTGAAGCCCGGCGACCACGTCGTCAGCGTGTTCGTCACCAGTTGCGGCGACTGCCGCTACTGCAACGGCGGCCGGCCGAACCTGTGCCAAAGCTCGTTCACCGCGCGCGCCGAGGGCACGCTGACCACCGGCGCCCGGCGGCTGTCGCTGAACGGCGAGCCGCTCTACCACTACAGCGGCCTGTCGGTGTTCGCGCAGTATGCGGTGGTGGCGCAGAACGCACTGATAAAAATCCCCGACGACGTGCCGCTGGAAGACGCGGCGATCTTCGGCTGTGCCGTGGTGACCGGCGTCGGCGCGGTGCTGAACACGGCGCAGGTGCCGCCGGGCGGCCAGATGGCCGTCGTCGGCCTCGGCGGCGTCGGCATGAACGCCCTGCTCGGCGGCGTGGTGGCCGGCGCGGAACGCATCGTCGCGGTCGATCTCAACGCCGACAAGCTGCGCATCGCCCGCGAGTTGGGCGCTACCGACACGTTCCTCGCGGGCAACGCCGACGTGGCGGCGGAGATCAAGGCGGCGACCGGCGGCGGACTGGACTACGTCATCGAAACAGCCGGCGCGATCGAGGCGATGAACCTCGCCTATGCCATCACCACGCGCGGCGGCATGGTGGTCAGCGCCGGGCTGCCGGCGGTGGATCGCGTGTTTTCCTATCCGCATTCGACGCTGGTTTCGGACGAGAAGTCGATCCGCGGCAGCTACATGGGAAGCTGCGTGCCGAAGCGCGACATTCCGCGCTTCATCGCGCTGTATCAGCGCGGCAAGCTGCCCGTGCAGAAGCTGCGCAGCGGCTTCATTCGCTTCGACGAAATCAACGCCGGTTTCGACCGCCTCGCCGACGGCGCGGTACTGCGCCAGGTGCTGCGGCCACACGCCTAAAACCTCTCCCGCTACGCGGGAGAGGTCAAGACGCGCAGCGGCGAGGGCGAGGGCGATCGGGTCGCCCCGCAG
>JBEKNT010000017.1:0-34821 GCA_049522565.1 Acetobacteraceae bacterium | reverse complement strand
CGGCGACAGCCTGAAAGTGAGGCCGATTTGTTGCGCTTCCTGTTCGGTGGTCTGGCGACGGTGGCAGGCCTGGTGCTGCTGTTCGTCGCGTCGTTTGGCGATCCCGCGGTCGTGCTCAACCGATTCCGTGGGGTGTTTGCCGGTGCCCCTGACCATGCGCCGGCTGTGACTGCCGACCACGCGGCCGGCAATGCTCCCGCCGGCAGGCCGGCGGAGCAGGCGTCAACTGTTGCGACTCCGAGCCAAACTCAGCCGGTGTCCGCGCCGTTGCCGCAGCGGCAGGCCGATCAGCAACCGGCACCTTCGTCGTCTCCGGCTGATCAGACCGCCGCGCTGCGGGCGCGACGTGAGGCACTGGAGCAGCAGTTGCAGCGATTGCAGGCTGAGATGGCGCAGGCGTCGCAAAGCGTGTCATCGTTGCACAATCAGGCGGATCAGGCGCGGCACGACCTCGACGCATTGCAGCAGCAGCGTGCGGCGGAAGCGGCGCAGATGCGTCAGCTCGACGCGACACGGGAGCATGCAGCGGCGCAAGCGGCGAATCCGCCGGCACCCGAGGCAAGGCCGGGTTCGGAACAAACCGGATCGGCCGCCCCGGCTGCGGCGCCGGCACAGGTTGCGCAGGCAGCCGAGCCGCCCGCGCCGCTGCCACTGCCGCCGCCCCTGCCGCGGGATCCGCCGCAACAATTGCCGGCCGCGTCCGCCGCGTCCGCACCCGCACCGCCGGAAGTCGATGCGCGGACCGGGGTTGCGACCTCCGCCCGGGTTGCTGCCAGCCCTGACCGGCAGCGCCCGCAACACGTCGCACAAACCGATTTCGGCGCGATGCAGGCGGCGCTCGACCGGCTGCGTCATGCACCGTCCGGTGCCGCTCCCCAACCGGTGCTGCCTGACTCCGACAGTCCCGCGCGTGCCGAGGATGTGCCGGTCACGCGCAGCGCGGATGCGGCTTATGGCGAGCCGCGGCAGATCGTTCCGCGTGCACGACTGGAGATGGCGCGTGCCGCGCTACAGGCGGGACGTATCGACGCCGCGCGGCAGTATCTGGAAGAGGCGCAGTTGCAACTCGTGTTTCGGCCGGTCACGCCAGCCGCGGGTGACGCTCCGGGTGCAAGCCGCGTGGCGGGCGACGTTGCCTCAGCGCTGAGCATGCTGGGTGCCGGAAATACCAGCGGTGCGCTGCAATATGTTGACCGTGCCATGGCAGAGGCGCGGCCGGACGGTTATCTGCCGCCGCAGGGCTATGGAAACCGCGGGCCGTATGGTGGCGCGCCAATGGCTGACGCTGGCCGATGACGCACCACCTCGGCGTGTGTTGCGGCCAAAGAGTGTCAGGTGATCGAATGCGTCAGCAGGCTGGACAGTGTCACCTGGCCGGCGCCTTCAAGCTCGGCGATTTGCATCCCGCTGCCGCCACTGGTGTAGCTGAGCGAGATGATCGCATTGGCGCCGGATGTGGTGACATGCAAGAAGTTTCCGAGCGTCGCCGATGAGCCGTTCCAGGCGGTTTCCGCAAGCGCGGCGCGGAAATCAAGCGTGTCGCCGTTCTGCAGCACATAGCCGAACACGTTGTCGAAACCCTGGCCGGCTCCGGGCATGACGATCGTGTTGTTGCTGCCGCTGTCCTGCAAGGTGTTGCTGCCGGCGCCGGCATTGATCGTATTGCCGCTGCCGCCGAAGCTGATCGAGTCGTTGCCGGCGCCGGTGGTGATCGTGTTGCCGCCGGCGAACGCCTGCACTGTCTCCGTGCCGCCGGTCGCCGTGATCGTATCGCCGGTTCCACCAATGAAAATCATGTGGTTGCCGATGGTCGCGGTGATGACAGTGTTGCTGACCAGTTCTGTCGGATCGGCGTTCGACGCGGCGATGACGATGGTCGGATTCGCGGCCACCGTCACACCGATGGTCTTGGTGGAGTCGAGCCCGGCCTGATCCCAGACATTCACCGAAATCGTGTCGGTGCCGGCGGTGCTGCCGGCGGTGTAGGACAGCGTGGCGAGATCGGCGTTGATCTGCGCCAGCGTGCCGGCAACCGACATGGCATGGCTGCCGGAGCCCGCAAGCCTGGTGCCGCCGGAGGTCATCGCGAGCAATCCCGTGGCGTCGCTGACATTCAGCACCATCGTCCCGGGATTGCTGGCAGCAAATGCGTCGGCGACCGAGGTTCCTGTCACCGTGGTGGTAGACCCGGTGCTGACGCTCTCGCCGGCCGGCACGGTGATGGCGGGGCCAGTTGCCGGTGTGGTCGATGTGGATGTCGATGTGGATGTCGATGCTGACGCGGCGACGGTGACCTCGATGGTCTTGGTGCCTTCAAGGCCGGCCTGATCCCAGACGTCGACGATGATCGTGTCGCCGCCGGCATTGCTGCCAGCAGTGTAGGACAGCGTGGCGAGATCGGCGTTGATCTGCGCCAAGGTGCCGGTGACCGACATGGCATGGGTGCCGGAACCGGCAAGCTGGGTGCCGCCGGAGGTCATCGCGAGCAATCCGGAGGTGTCGCTGAGATTCAAAACCAGCGTGCCAGGGTTACTGGCGGCGAACGCATCGGTGACCGACACGCCGGTGACCGCAACGGTGCTGCCGGTTGTCGTGGTTTCACTGCTCGGCAGGGTGAAGGTCGGGCCGGTCGGCGTCGTCGATGTTCCGCTGCCGCTGCCTGTTGTTGTCGTTGTGGTCGAGCTTCCACTGCCGCCGCTGGAACTGGCGGCGGCAGGAACGACCTCGATCAGCAGGGGATCGCTGCCCAGGCTGACCGCTACGCTATTGGCATTGCTGGCGCTCTCGATCGACGAGGTCCCGGTGATCGTATCGAAGACCTCGATTTCGGCTGCCGCCGCGGGAAGCGTCACGGTCACGGTATGCGTGGCGCCGCCCTCATTCCACAGCCCGATCCAGAAGGAACCATTGGACTTCTCGATCAGTATCGCGTTGTCGGTGGATTGCGTGCCGGACAGGCTGTAGTTCAGCGAGCCTGGTGTGAACGTGGCCGCGGTCGCGCCGGTATCGGCCAGCAGGGTGGTCAGGTTGTGCAGCGCCGTGGCGGCCGGCCGCGCCGTGCCATCGGCGTTGAACAGGCCAAAGTCGCCGGAGCTGTCGTCGTACAACGCATAGAAGTACATCGCCGCGTCGCCGTCGGCGATCCCGTCGAACGTCGCATCGACGGCATACTGGGCGATGGCCGTTTCACTGAAACTGGTCGTGGTCCAGCCGATTTCGGTGGTCATCACCGGCCGGGTGGTCGCCGCCAGCTTGGCATCCGAATTGAGTGCCTCAATCGCCGCGTTCGGCAACTGGCCGACGTTCGGATAGGTGTGCGCGTTGGCATAGGTGGCATAGGCCGACAGATTGCCAACCGAGCCGTAGTCGCCTTCCCAGTCGTTCGCGGCGGTCCAGCCGGCGCCGAAGCTCATGTTGATGACGGGCAGCTTTAGCTGCTGACCGAGGGCATAGAGCTGCCGCTGTACCAGCGCCGTCGCCGCTACCGTGTTGCCTAGCGACTGCGGATAGGAGTCATCTTCCTCATCGCCGCCCTCGATGGCATTGAGGATTCCCTCGTCAGCGAGTTGCGTCATATAGCCGATGTCGGTCTGCATGCCGGCCTGCGAGGTCTCGGCGATGTAGTCGTCGAATTTGACGCCGGTCGCCTGGGATACTTCCAACCAGGTCTGTGCGTCAGTGGCTGTCTCGGCGGAGTCCCGCACGTTCGGCACGCCAAGATATTCCAGATTCGCCTCGACCTGCGTGAGATCGGCATATGTCCCACCGAAGTCGAGGTGCGTATTGACCCCGAGCGTATCGATGAAAGCTGTCGCCGCGATTGCAGTTGTCATGCGCTGGGACCTTCAGGAACGGGAGGGGCGCGTCAGAGCGGTGACGGTCAGCCGACACTGGACGATCGCGGTCGCGGCGCGATCGGCTATCGTTGCTGCACCGTGTAGTTCCGCCAGCGCCGGGGACCGGACGGCGGTGGCCATCGTGCTGCCGGCGGGCAAGGCAAAATTCGGAATACTGGCGGCCCGGGCGGCCGTCAGGGCGGACGTTTCCATGAAATGGAGAACCCCTGTAACTTTCCGGCTGCCGCGATTGTCACGACAGCGGAGGAGTTTCTATCACTTATTCGCGAGGCCATCAAAGTAAATTGAGATTAACTTTCGTCCACAAATTCCACTATAGCATCGGGAACGTAGATATTCTGCGAGCAAAGTCAGTAAAAGCCGGCATTTATGTTGCCATATACTGATCTATATCACATCGGCACCAAATACAGCACGTCTCGCCTCCCGGACCTCTTTTCCGGTGCAGGTCGATGCGTCCGGCGTGAGGCCGCGCCCTGGGACGGCGTCCGCGTGAAAAAGGTTACAAGATTCTTGCGTCCGCCGCGGTCGCCAGGGTTCTGAACGGGTCGCCCGGGGTTAATTGTCCACAGGAAAATCGGGCGGTGGCGGCCATCGGCCCGGCCGAAGGGCCGGACCCTGGTAGTTTCTGGTTCGGAATTGGTGCTGAGCGGCATTGGTTGATCCGCCGCTGCTGCGACACGCAAGCGTGAGGCGGGTTGAAAGCGGCGCGCGGCGCCGAACCTTTGCTGCGTTGCAGCGTTGCCGAAGCGGCGGCTCTGCGTGGCAGGCCGGGGGGAAGAATTCTTGCACGCGTGGACGGTGTAACGCATGACGGTAGGGCCTTGCTGCGTTTCGGTGCTCGTTCCGGCGTACAACAGCGCCGCTACGTTGCCGCGGGCGGTGCGATCCGCCTTGAGCCAGGATTTGCGTGACCTCGAGGTATTGATCATCGATGACGGGTCGCGCGATCACACCAACCCTGCCGCGCGCAGACTGGCGGCGGCCGACTCCCGGGTAAGACCGATCACGCTGCCGCGAAACCGCGGCAAGGCATTCGCCATGAACACCGGCGTCGCGGCGGCAAGCGGGCGTTGGATCGCCGTGCTGGACGCGGACGACTGGTACGCCCCCAATCGGCTGTCCACATTGATCAAGGCGGCAGACCGCCAGCAGGTCCAGCTCGTCGCCGACAATCAGTTCCACTATGACGACGGGGCTGCACAGGTCGTGCGGACCGCCTTTCCGGTCCAGGCGAGCGATCGCCCCCTGGACAAACCGGCGTTCATTGCTGGAAGCGATCCATATTCCGACTTCAATTTTGGCATGCTGAAACCGGTCGTGCGAACCGATTTCATTCGCTCCACCGGCCTCGCGTATCATGAAAATGCCAAATTCTCGGAAGACTTTCTCTACATGGTTGAATTCCTCGCAGCGGGTGGACGTGGTTGGCTTGTCGAATACCCGTTGTACTATTGGAGCCAGGCATTCGGCTCCATCTCCCGGCGCTGGACGGAAACCGGTGGTGGCCGCTGGCGCTACCATTTTCGCTCTGCAATCGCGGCCAACGCGGAAGTGATGCGTGCCATGCAGAGCGCCGGCGAGACTGACCTCGCCGCATTGCTGCAACAGCGGATTCGCGCGTTTCAGCGATTGCACTGGGTACAGGAAATCAGCCGCTTGCGCGCCGAGGGCGCCGCACCGACACGGCTGGCGCGTACTGTACTAAGCCACCCATCGATCTGGCCTTTGGTCGCACAGCGCGGCGTACGCCGCGTGGCGAAGGTCATGTCGGGCAGTTCACCGGTGCGTGCGTGACGCGCAGCCCAACCTGTGTCGCGCGCCATAGCCGCGATCCCGGCTTAACAGCGTTGCTACGTAAACCGGCACGTCCCTTGCGCCTGCGTTCGGCCACCGCCGTGTGCGCAGTGGCACCGCCAAATGGGGAAAGTCCACGCTGCACTCTTGGCACGCGGCTTGCTGTTGGACACCCGCCGATATTGCGCCCGATCGCCGGGGGCTTGCGAAGGACGACGCATGTATCCGATAAGGCGAATTGACCGGATGGAATATCTGGCAGCCGACGCTCGCACCGAGATGATGTCGGATGCCGGCACGCGACCGCGCAGCCAGGCGGCATTGCGGCTGTGCCCCATCGCGTTGGCATCTTCCGACGTCCTGGCGTTTATCCTCGCGGTGTTCCTGGCATTCGCGGCGATCGTCGCCACGCGTCCGTCGCCATTGGAACGCGCGATCGGCAACCTGCTGCAGCTTGGCACCGCCTGGCACGGCTGGGGTACGCTTCTGGTACTCGTGAGCCTGCTCGGCTTCTTTGCCGCGCGCGGCCAGTACACCTCGCGCGTGCCGTTCTGGACCCAACTCGGCGATGTCGTGATGGGGTGTGCCATCGCGCTGGCGTGCGACATCTTCCTGACAGTCGCGGTCTATAACCGTCCCGTCGAGGTCGAGGGCCTGCTGCGCTGGGTGTTCTTCTGTCCGTGCCTCGTGCTGCTGCGTGCCGGTGTACGCGAATTGTTGAACGCCTGCGGGCTGTGGACCATCAACACGCTCGTCATCGCCGGTCCCGGCGTGTACGACCAGGCGCGCGCCGCGCTGCTGTCGGATCGCGCCATGGGCTACCAACTTGTCGGCGCCATCGAACTGGGCGCGGCGGCCGCACTGGGCGATCAGGAATTGCTCGACCTGATCAACGAACGCGGCGCCGAATTCGTCGTCGTCGGGGTCGGAACCGGGAACACCGCCGCCGAGCGCAACATCATCGCCGCCTTGCGTCGCGCCCGCCGGTCGCTCGCACTGATCCCGGCGATGGAAGGGCTCCCGGTCGTCGGACTGCGGCAGCACCACTTCTTCAGCCACGACGTCGTGATGCTGGTCAGCCGCAACAACCTTGCGCGGCCGTTCAGCCGAATTCTCAAGGCTGCCTTCGATCACGTGGTCGCGATGGTCCTGCTGGTTCTGCTGGCGCCGCTGCTGCTGGCACTCTCTATGATGGTCCGGCTCGATGGCGGCCCTGCGTTCTACCGGCATCGCCGCATCGGCGCCGGAGGCCGAAGCTTCGATTGCATCAAGTTCCGCACGATGGTGCCCGACTCCGATAGCGTCCTGCGCCGCATGCTGGCCGAAGATCCGGCCGCGGCCGAAGAGTGGGCCGCCACGCAAAAGCTGCGCAACGATCCGCGCGTGACGCGGCTTGGGCAGTTCCTGCGGCGCTCCAGCCTCGACGAGCTGCCGCAATTGCTCAATGTTCTGCGAGGCGAGATGAGTCTGGTCGGACCTCGCCCAATTGTGCAGGCCGAGATCGCTCGCTACGCGGACGATATAGACTATTATTATGAGACCAAGCCGGGTCTGACCGGACTTTGGCAGGTGAGCGGCCGCAGCGACACGTCATACGCGCGTCGTGTGCGGCTTGATGTTTGGTACGTCCGCAATTGGACGCTCTGGCATGACATTGCGATCCTGCTGAAGACCATCCCCGCCGTCTTCCTCCAGCGCGGAGCGCAGTAGCGCGTCCGCGGCCGTCCCTGCCTTACAGCGTCATCTGACACGAAACCGTGTGGTCGAAACGGGAGATGTGGCAAGAAATGGATACACTTTCAGGATATTCCGAGCAATCACCGGGGCTGCGCCAACGGCTGCGCGCATCGCGTGCTCTGCGCAGGATCGTTGTGCTGTCGGCCGCAGTCGCGCTCGCGGCCTGCACCAATACCGGCAACCTGCCGCCTGCGCCGCTCGAGCCGGTGGCGCTCGGCCCGTCCGCACCGCTGCCGCCCTACCGTATCCAGGTCGGCGACGTGCTCGATCTCCGGCTGTTGTTGAACCCGGAGTTGAATGAGGAAGTGACGGTGCGGCCGGACGGCCATATCTCCACGACGATCGCCGGCGATGTCGTCGCCGCCGGGCGCACCATCCCGGAACTGGACGCATCGCTGCGCGGCGACTACGCGCACGATCTCCAAAACCCCAGGATTTCGGTCGTGGTGAAGTCCTTTGCGCCGACGCGGATCTATGTCGGCGGCGAGGTCAACAATCCCGGCGAGTTCATCACCGTCGGACCGACGCTTACCCTGTCGCAGGCGATCGCCCGTGCCGGCGGCCTCAAGCTCAGCAGCGAAGACGGCAGCATCTTCATCATTCGCCGCGGCGCCGACGACCGGCCGGAGTTCCTCTCGGTGAGGTACGGCGCGATCGAGCATGCGGTGGATCCGAACGCCGACGTCCGGCTGGCGCCATACGATGTCGTGTACGCTCCGAAGATGGGCATTGCCGAGGTGTACAAGTTCTACAACCAGTACGTGCAGCAGTTCATCAATCCGACCTTCGGGTTCTCCTACATCGTGAACCCGGCTGCCGGCGCTGCTACTGTCATCACCCATTGAACCGTGACCTCGCCCAAATGATGTTTGGCAAAGCATGCCACGCTGACCCAGCAGCCAGGATCGGGGATCATAAATGATCGTTCAGCCGTCGTTCCGTGAATCGATCCTTACCTTCTTCCGCCGAAAGTTCACCTTCCTGCTGGTGTTTGGCGCGGTGTGCCTTGCCGGTGCCGGCTATCTGCTCGTCAAGACCCCGATGTACCTGTCGAATGCAGCGCTGGTGCTGCGCTTCGACCAGCAGACCGTGCCCGATATCGACCGCACCCGAACCCCGTCGCAACCGCTAGGCTCGAATGAACGGCGGGAGATCATCTATTCGGACGCGGATATCCTGCGCAGTCCCGACCTGGCCCGCCACGCGATTGCCTCGGTCGGCCTGGCGCGCGTCTATCCGAGAATCGCCGCCGACGGGCACGGCGAGCAACGCCAGATGGACGAGGCGCTCAAGGCGTTCGCCGGCGACATGCTGATCGACGTGGGACTGCAAAGCGATGTCATCACGTTGTCCTTCCTCAATCCCGACCCGCAGGTGGCGCACGCGGTCGTCCAGAGCATGCTCGATCACTTCTTCTCGCAGGAAGCGGTGATCTATGCCAACCCGCAACTGCAGTTTTCCCAGGACGAGGCAACGCGGGCGCAGGAGAAGCTGGCCGCGGCGCAGCAGGCGTTGAGCCAGTTCCGCCAAGCCAACAAGATTTCCGACCTGACCGCCCAGGTCAGCCAATTGCTGCAGCAACGTACCGATGTCGAGAGCAGATTGGCGACGGCAAACGGGGTTGTGCAGGAAGCGCAGCAGAAGGAGGCGGCTTACAAGGAGCTGTTGGCCTCGGTGCCGCCGCTGTTGACCACGAGTGCGGCCGGCGAAACCTATCGTGGCGTCGATGAAGTGGACGGGCAGCTTGCGACGCTGAAAGCCAAGCGCGATCAGATGGCCGCTACCTATCGGCCCGGCAGCCCGGTGTTCCAGTCGATCGATGCATCGATTGCCAGCCTTCAGTCGGCGGCGAAGCGCAGCAACGCGGACGCGCGCAGCCGTTCCGGCACGCAGCCCAACCTGGTCTATGAAAACATCAAGACGGATCTGATGCGCGCTTCCGCGGAGGCGAAAGGCGCGCGCGAGCCGGCGCAGCTTCTCGCCACGCAGCTCGATCAGATCAACCAGCGGCTGGCGGAGCTCGACGCCAGGCGCACGCAGAACGACGATCTGCAACGCACCGTGCGCATCCAGGATGACACCTACCGCACGCTGGCGATCCGCGCCGAGGAATCGCGGGTCGAGGCCAACCGCAACGCCGAGAAGATCTCCGCCGCGGCGGTGATCGCCGCGCCCTCGCTGCCGCAGGAGCCGGCGCGCCCGCGCCGCAAGTTGATCGCGCTCGGCACCATCCTCGCCGGCCTGATTCTGGCCTGCGGGGCGGTTCTCGGCGCGGAAGCGTTCGACGATCGCCTGCGCAGCCCGCATGACGTGGCACAGATTCTGCGTCTGCCGGTCCTGGCGACGTTCGGGAAGGATGTATGAGCGAGCTTTCTGGATGCATCGGCAACATTTACGGCCGGAGATGCGGACGATGACACGTACTACATTAAAGAGCCCTGCGGCCGGCCGCACCAATGTGCCGGTTCCCACCAGGCGCCTGCCGCCGAAGGTGAAGGCCGATGGACGACCGCACGGCCTCGCGCCCGGCGAATTGGTGAAGCTGCATCACACGCTGGCGGAGTCGCTCAACACGGGCAGCGGCGTGGTCTGTCAGTTCATCGCACCCGAAACCAATGCCGGCACCGAGGACGTGGTCTACGACCTGGCCTATATCAGCGCCGCCTGGCTCGGGAAGCGGGTGCTGTTCGTCAACGGCACCGGCATGAAGCTCGACCCGAAGGACCACTATGCCCCGCGACGCCGCGAGCCGCTGTTGGGCAACGGCCAGGACTTCGACGACGTGGAAAGCACCATCACCCGCGTCGTCGGTCTGGACCTGTATCGCATGACCATGCCGAGCATGCGCGGGGCGCTGGATCTGGCGCCGACGGTGAAGCGGCTGCCGGATTTTCTTGGCAAGCTGCGCGAGGCGTTCGATCTGGTGGTGATTGCCGCGCCGGCCGCGTCCGATGCACCGATGGGTGTGTTGCTGTCGCGGTTCGTTGACGGCAACATCCTGGTGCTGGAAGCGGGCCGCACCCGCGCTCCGGTCGCGCTGGAACTGCGCAACTCGCTCAGCGCTTCCGGCGGCATGGTGGTCGGGGCGGTGCTGACGCGCTACCAGTCCGCCGCACCGCGCTGGCTGCGACGGTGGCTCTGACGAGCGCATGCACGTCCTGCTGGTGAATAACCTCTACCCGCCGATCATGGCGGGTGGCGCGGAACTGGTCGTCGCGTATCTGGCGGAAGGTCTTGCCGCGCGCGGGCATCGCGCCACGGTGGTTTCAACCTGCGGGCCGGACATGGAGCCGTACCCTGCGGAATCGCGCAACGGCGTCGATGTGCTGCGATTCTTTCCGCGCAACATGTATTGGAGCTTCGCGCGCGAAGGGCAGAGCCCGATGCGGCGAGCCCTGTGGCATCTGCGCGATGCCTGGAACCGCGATGCGGCGCGCCGCTTCCGCGCGATTCTTGCCGAGGCGCAGCCGGATATCGTCCACACCCATGTGATCGACGGTTTTTCCGCCTCGATCTGGCGGCGTGCGCGGCGGCATGGCGTTCCGGTGATTCACACCGCGCATGACTATCACCTGATCTGTCCACGCGCGTTTCTGCTCACCAAGGACTGGCGCATTTGCCGGCGTCCGACGCTGCATTGCCGCGCCTATCGCAATTGGCATCTGCATACCACGGCCGCGGTGGACCTGTTTGTCAGTCCATCGCAGTTTTTGCTCGACAAGCACCGCGAAGCGGGCCTCGCGGTGCCGCGGACGGCGGTCGTACGCAACGGCATCCCGACTCCGTCGCCGGTGGTGTCGCACGGCGTGAAATCGGACGCAGATACCCGCTTCTTGCTGCTGTGCCGCCTGACGGAGGAAAAAGGCGTCCGCGTGGTGCTGGATGCCGTGCGCCGGTTGCCGGCCGGTCTGCATTTCACGCTGACGATCGCCGGTCGCGGTCCCCTGGAACCGGTGGTGCGCGCAGCGGCCGAGGCGGACCCGCGCATTCGCTTCGCCGGGTTCGTGCAGGGCGACGCGAAGCATGCGCTGCTGTCGCAGGCCGATCATCTGCTGATCCCGTCCGTGTGGTACGAAAACGCCCCGGTTGCCGTCGTCGAAGCGGCAGCCTACGGAATCGGTGTGATCGGCAGCCGGATCGGCGGCATCCCGGAACTGGTGAGCGAAGGCTCGACGGGCTTTCTGTTCGAACCGGGTGATGCGGCGGGCCTCGCCGACATCATGCGACGTCTAGCGAATGGTGCAGGCGGATTGCAGGGTCTGCGGGAAGCAGCGCACGCGGTTGCCCAGCGGCATGCAATCGGACCGATGGTGGATGCGTATTTGCAGCTTTATCATTCGCTGGGCGCGGCAGCGGTGTGTGCGCCGGGGGGGGCAGACCGCAACGCGCTTTCCCGTTTGCCGGAAAGCGTGGGATGAGAATCCTGCTGTACTGTCTGTTGCTCTTGGGGGCGTTTCCCGGGCTGGCCGCGGCGCAACCGCTGCCCGCCAATGCCGGCGTCCTGAACGTGCGCGACTTCGGCGCCAAAGGCGACGGCGTCACCGACGACACCAAGGCCCTGATTGCGGCGATCGACGCGGCGGGGGCGGACGCGGGGCCGAATTTCTGGCGCACCCGTATCGTCTATCTGCCGGCTGGAACGTATCTGGTTTCCGATACCCTGACTCATCATTACGCTAACGGCGAGTTTGCGTCCGGCATGAGCCTGTGGGGGGCGTCATTGTCGCACACGGTGATCCGGCTGCGCGACAATGCCGTGGGCTTCGGCGATCCGCGCGCGCCGCGCGGCGTGATCATGACCACGGCAAAACTACTGGACGGGTCGCCCACCAGCGGCGGCAAGGACTACACCCATAAAGGCGAGGGCAACGACGCCTACGAGAACTTCGTCGAGAACCTGACGATCGATGTCGGCACCGGTAACCGCGGCGCGATCGGCATCGACTACCTGGCCAACAACATCGGCGCGATTCGCAACGTTACGGTGCGCGCGCCCGACGGCAGCGGTGCAACCGGCATTGCCATGCAGCGCAAATGGATCGGGCCGGCGCTGGTGCAGCACGTGACGGTGCAAGGGTTTGCCACCGGCATCGCCGTCGCCAACACCGAGTACGGTATCACGCTCGACCATGTCACGCTCACGGGGCAGCAGCGGATTGGCCTGGAGAACGCCTCCAACGCCGTCTCGGCCGCCGACCTGACGATCGATACGCCAGGCGAAGCACTCGCCAACACGGCGCCCGGCGGACTGGTGGTGCTCGCGCATGCGCAACTGACCGGACGTGCAGCCGGCGGGCCGATCGTTAATCGCGGTGCCATTCTGGCGGACGATGTGCGTGTGTCGCCGAGCAATGCCGTGCTGCACGGCGTGTTCCAGGGGGCGACCTTCCAGGCGACACCGCTGCCGCCGCTGTCGCTGCCGGACGCGCCGGCGCCACCGGACGATCCGCCCGCCGCCTGGGTGAATGCCATGGGCTTTGCCACCCCGTCAGCCGGCGAGCCCGACATCACCGAGGCCCTGCGTCGCGCCATGGCAAGCGGGGCCTCGACCATCTACCTGCCCTATGGCCGCTATACCATCACCGATGGGCTGAGCGTTCCGCCCACCGTTCATCGCATCATCGGGTTCAATGCCAGCATCACGGTCAAGCCGGAACGCAATCCGGCGTTCGCGCGTGACACCGGCATGCTGCGCGTCGATCAGCCGGGGCCGCCGCTGACGATCGAGCGCGTGGTGTTCGACATGACCAATCTGGGCGACCAGCTCGCGGTGCAGCAAACCGCTGCGCGTGACCTGGTGTTGCGTGACATCGTCACCGCCGGTACGTCGCTGTTGCAGCGCGGTCCCGGTGGCGGCCGGGCGTTCATCGAGGACGTGTGCTGCGGAACGATGCATATTGCCGGCCCGGCGCCGGTTTATGCGCGGCAGTTCGACAGCGAGGGCGGCGGTAGCCGCATCGTCAACGATGGCAGTCCGCTGGTGGTGCTGGGCATCAAGACCGAAGGCGACTGCACGGTGGTCGACAATCACTCGGGCGCGCAGAGCACGATCCTCGGCGGGCTGCTGTATATCGTGCACGATGCGAACCCCGACGTGCCCGCATTGCGTAACCGCGGCGGTTCGCTGCAGGCGGCGTTTCTCGAGGAATCGTTCAGCGCCGCGAGCCGCTACCGTATCTATCTCGACGATGCGTCGGCGCATCGCGCGATCCCGGCCAGCGACTACGCGGCGCGCGGTTTTGGCCGGGTGGTGCCGCTGTTGCAGTCTGGCGCCGGATCGTAGCACCGCCGTTCAACGACGGCCTGGCACCGGCTAGCCTTGTCCGGATGGGTGTGGGGGTTTGCGTCGGCGTGCTAAAGCCCGCCGACCGCCGAGTATGGATCTGGCGACTTGCCCGGGGCGACATTCGGCGCGACCGTGCAGGCGCCGTGCTGGCGTGCCGCCTCCACCATGCAGCTTGCGCGGTCCGGATAGACGCAGAACGAAGCCCCGTACGAGGTCGCCAGGCAGTACTGCCCGATGCCGGGTTGCAGCGTGAGTTCCTGGGCGTTGGCAGAGCATACGCCGCCCTGGCGCGCAGCATCGTTCTGGCACTCGGCCGCGTCGTAGTAGTTGCATTGCGGCGGCAGGGCCTGGCTTTCGATGCAGAATGGCGCCGCCAGCGCCGGGCCAGCAGTACCAGCCAGAATGATCGTCCAGCCGAGGCCGGCCGTGCGCGGGATCGCTCGCAGTCGCATGCTGTTCACCTCTGTCCTGCCGGCGCGGCCGACGCAACAACAATGCCAGATCAGGACGCGGCGGTGCGATCACAAGTCATCTATGTTTGATCTCGCCCCGCCAAGCTTTGGCCCGCCTTGTGCTGAGACTCTCCCCACTTGAGGGGCTGGCAAGGGGCGCAGGAGCAGTAATGCAAGGTCTGTTCACGTTGTGCGCGGTCGCGTACCTGCTGCTGTATGCCTTCGAGGGGGTCATCCGCTACGGCCTGTACAGCATCGGCGCGGACAGCGTCATCCTGCTGCGTGACGGGTTGATCATCGGACCGTTGTTGCTGCTGCTGGCGGCACAGGCTTTCCGCACCCGTGTGCACCCCGCTTTCCTGGTGTTCGGCATCATCGTCGCGTTGCACGGCCTTATCGGCACGTTGAATTTCCATACCACCCTGCCCGCAATCTATGGCGCCAAGCTGCTGGTGAACGTGTTGTTCGGCTTCGTCGCCGCTCGCGCCCTGATCCTGCCCAGCCGAAAGGTGGTCCTGCTGCTCGGGCTGGTGTGGGCGATCTCGGTTTTCGGTGTCGTGCTGGACAAGTTCTTCCTCACCTTCCCCTGGATGGGCATCGAGACCCATATCGGCGGCATCAGCGTCGATGTCTCGCGCAATTGGGACATCACGGACGGTTTCGCCAAGCGTGCCGCCGGCTTCACCCGCAGCTCGATCTCCGCGGCCATGCTGCTGCCCACCGTGGCGCTGATCATCGCTCTGCGGATGCCCAGCTACATACTGCGGATGCTGATGCTGTTTGCCACCTGCGGTGCGGTGTTCCTGACCACGCAGAAGGGCGCCGTCCTGGCCATCGGCGTGGTGACGCTGATCCTCGCCGCTCCGGGCATCATGCGCTACCGGCTGCTGTGCTGGGCGGCCGTGGGTTTCGCCGTGCTGGACGTGACGCTGCCGATCTTCACCTCCGGACTGCTGGTGGCCGATAACGGCGGCGTGTTCAGCTTCGCCTCGTTCGCCATGCGGATCACGGATACCTGGCCGGATGCGTGGCGGTGGATCAGCGACAACAACCTGTTTCCGTTCGGGGTCGGACTCGGCGGAATCGGTGGCGCGCAGCGATTCTATGCGCAGGATTTCTTCAATCCGTCCGACAATCTGTTCATCTTCATCTATGCCAATTTTGGGGTATTGAGCCTGTTCTATCTCGGCTGGGCGGTCTGGCAGGGGTTGCGTCAACCGCCGGACACGCGCGTGGTGGCGATCACGCCATTGGCCATCCTGGTGTTCAACCTCGGCTATGGCGTGGCATTGTCGATGCTCGAGGACCAGGTCTCGCAACTCTACTTTGGCGCGTCCGTCGGGATGCTGTGGATGTTGCGGCAGATGGTCGGCGCCAAACCCTGGGCCAACCCGTTCCGGGGCGCCCCGATCCGCTATGGCGGGCCGGCACTCACCTACAACCCCAAGCGGCCCGCGCATGCGATGGAGCAGTCATGAAAATTCGGGCAGAAGACGAGACCAACAACTTCACGCTGCTGCGTCTGCTGCTGTCGCTTGCGGTGGTGCTGGGGCATTTCAAGCTGTTGTCCGGCACGCAATACCCGCGCTTTCCGTTCAACCTGGCGGACGCGGCGGTGGATTGTTTCTTCGTGGTCAGCGGCTTCCTGATCGCACTGAGCTACGCCCGCACGCACGGTTTGTGGTCGTTCTACGTGCGCCGGTTCTTTCGGCTGTATCCGATGTACGCCTGCATCGTGCTGATTCAGGCCGGCATCATGCTTGCGTTGCTGCCGGGCGGACCGTTCAGCGAGCCGCACGCGACGCTGCGCTATCTCGCGGTCAACCTCACCTTCGCCAATTTTCTGCAATATGATATCGGCGGCGTGTTGTCCGGCCTGCGCGTGCCGGGGATCAATCCCAGCCTGTGGACCTTGAAAATCGAGCTCGGCTTCTACCTGATCGTTCCGCTGATCTTTGTCGCAACCAGGCGATGGGGATACAAGGTTCTGGTGCTGATCTTCCTGGCCTCGGTGGCGTACAACGTCGTCGCGTTGCATCTCGGCGACGATCGCTATGCCAAGCAGCTTCCGGGGCAGTTGCAGTTCTTCGTCGTCGGCATGGCGTTGTACCTTTATGCCAGGGATTTCCGCATCCCGTCCTGGGTTTTCCCGATTGTCGCCGTGTTGTTCCTGACCGCCTGGACCTGGATCCACCCGATCCCGCCGGGCATCCGTCCGCTGCTGGTCGGCGCGTTCGTGTTCTGCTTTGCGCTGGGCACGCCAGTGCTGCCCATGCGCACCGACATGTCGTACAGCGTCTACCTGGTGCATGGCCCATTGATCCAGACCATGCTGCTGCTTGGACTTTTCCGCGACGAGCCGCTGTACCTGGCGGCGGTGGTTGCCGCCGTGTTGGCGGTATCGTTCGCCGCGGAACACCTGGTGGAACGCCCCGGCAACGAGTTTGGCCGCCGGCTGTCGGTGCGGCTGCGCCCGCGCCGTGCGGTCACCGCGCCCGGCGTCGCTTGATGGCAGCCACCGCTGAAGCTGCCATCATCCTGAACGACTTCTGCTATGTGCAGGGCGGCGCCAGCAAGGTGGCGATCGACGAGGCGGTCGCGTTGCAGGGTGCCGGCGTGGACGTCACCTTCCTGGCCGCGGTCGGTGCGCCGTGCGAGGCACTCACCGACGCCGGCGTGCGCGTGCTGTCGCTCGGCCAACCGGAACTGCTCGAGGTGTGGCGGCATCCCGGCGCCGCGTTACGCTCTGCCTGGAACAGCCCGGCTTTTGCCGCGATGCGTTCGCTGCTGGCGCGGCATGACCCGTCCCGCACCGTCGTGCATCTGCACGGCTATACCAAGGCGCTCAGCACCAGCCCCGCGCTGGCGGCACGGCTTGCCGGCATCGCCACGGTCTGCACGCTGCATGATTTCTTCGCGGCCTGCCCCAACGGTGCGTTCTACGACTACCGGCGGCAAGAGCCGTGCCAGCGTCGCGCGTTGTCCACATCCTGCATGCTGACCAATTGCGACAAGCGGCATCCGCTGCACAAGTCCTATCGGGTCGTCCGCGGCGTTGCGCAGCGTCACTATGCACGGTTTCCCGACAGCGTGCGCGACTTCATCGCGTTGTCATACCGCTCGGCCGAGCTGTTGCTGCCGTATCTGTCGCCTGGTTCGCAACTTTATCCGCTATCGAACATTATCGACGTGCCGCGCCGCGCGCCGGTGGATGTGGCGAACAATCGCGCGCTGCTGGTGCTGGGTCGGCTGGATGCGGAGAAGGGCGTGACGCTGGCGGCGGCAGCGGCGCAACAGGCGGGCGTGCCGATCGTGTTCGCCGGCGACGGACCGCTGCGTGCCGCGATGCAGGCGAACGGCGCGACGGTCACCGGCTGGCTGGACAGCGCCGGCGTATCGCAGACGCTGGGCGAGGCGCGCTGCCTGGTGTTTCCCAGCCGCTGGTACGAGACCTTCGGCCTTGTCGTGGAGGAGGCGGCGGCGCGCGGCGTGCCGGCGATCGTCAGCGACGTTTGCGCCGCGGCGGAGCGCGTGGTGGATGGCGTCACCGGTTGGGGTTTTCGCAGCGGCGACGTGGACGATCTCGCGCGGTGCATGTACGGCGCACAGGACGATGCGCGCGTTGCGGCGGCCGGTGCGGCCGCCTATGCGCGGTTCTGGGCCGATCCGCCGGACGCGCAGCACCACGTGCGCGGCCTGCTGGCGATCTACGACACGGTTCTGGCGCGCGGGCGCGTGACGGGAAACAGCCAGGGCATCTTGGCGAGCTGAGCACTGGCGAGGCTCTGGCCAAGATGGGCGATCGTGGCGCTCAGTTCGTTGGGACGCATCGCACGGCAGGGCAGGAAGCGCACGCCGGGCGCGGCGGCCGTCGCTTCCCGCAGGCGGCGATCGCTGCCGAACCAGCACACCGCCTGGCTTTCCTGCATCAGCGGCAGATCGTCCGGATGATCGGTGAAGAAGATGCGCGGCCGTTCCGACCAGCCACGGTCGCGCAGCAGCGCCAGGACGCGGTCGCGCTTGTGCGTGCCGGAATTGTGCGGCTCCTCCGGCCGACGTTCCACCGTGGTGGCGATGATGGTGGAAAAGCCCAGCGTGCGTCCCAGCGGAATCGCGTAATCCCCGGCCGCGGCGGTGGCCAGGACACCGTCCATCGCGCTGTCGGCGACCAGGCGCAGGATCGGCACGAGATTGGGGCGCACCAGGCGCACAAGCCGCGTCTGCAAATGCTCGGCAATCGTTACGTTCGGCAGCGCGGCTGCCGCACGCCACAGGCCCTGCAACTGGCGCAGCAGGCTGTCGTGGTCGAGGCGGCGCAGTTTGCGCGCCAGCAGCAGGCGCTGCACCGCGAGTGATAGCGTCACCCGTTGGCGCAATGTCAGGCGGTGGTTGCGCAGGCCGAGCATCGTCGTCGCCCAGATCGGGAAGCTGTTGCGGCGGATGATCGTCCCGTCGAGGTCGAAGATCAGGACCGGTTCAACCTGCGGCATCGAACGACCACGGAAAGCGGCACAGCACGCCGCGGTACAGCACGAAATCCGGTTCGGCCAACGGCTGCGCCAAGGTAACCGTCACGACGGCAGAACGGAATTGCGTATCCGGCGGGCTGCTCTCGCGCAGCAGGCGCAACACCGTCGCGAGCGTGACGCCGCTGTCCACCGCGTCGTCCACCACGAGCACGCGCTGCGCGCCGGAGGCTTGTGCAAGGCGCTGGCCGATCGCCTCGGCTTCGGTCCGGTCGATGTGCTGCACCTTGGCCTGGGTGCGGCGTCGGGCTGTCAGCAGGCGGTGTTCCAGCCAGCGCAGCCCATCCACGGCAGGGCGGGGCAGCGCGGCGAGGATGGTCGGCAGCAGCTTGAAGCGCGCCTTCACGCCGGTAGCGGCCCGCCGGCAAGTCAGCGGCATCACGGCAACAGGGTCGGCAGCGGCGCGTGCCATGGCTTCCGCGACCACCAGGCCGCCGGTGCGAATTCCCACCAGCAGGTGCGGGCGGAAGCTCTCCAGCACCTGGTGCATCAGGGCGGCGCAGGCGGCGTTGAATGAGGTGGTGTCCAGGGTATGGATCAATCCGCGCGGCACGGGTGGCTGGCGCGGTGATACGGCGGCGTCGCCGATTGTGGTGACCGACATGGATTGCCGTGATGCAAGCGCGGCGCCGTTTGTGATTAGCCATGATCACGATTCTGTGCTACATAACCGAATTAGTGACGAAACCTTGGCAGTATTATGCTATCGGTGCGTTGTTGACACGTAAGCCCTAGAGGAACGTTCCCTATGTCCGCAAGCCATAGCTCGACCTCGTTGGATGGGTTTGTTGCCGAACCGCCGACCCGGCTGACGGTGGTGGCCCGGCGCGAGGCGCATGACCCTCGGCCGTTGCAGGATGGTGCGGACCTGCTGGAACGCCAGGGGAACAGATTGCAGCGGCGTGACCGTCGCATCGCCCTGGCCCTGATGGTCGGCTCCGGTCTGCTCAGCAGCATGGCCTTGTATGGCGCGTGGACTCTGCTGCGCACGGTGATCTGAGTCGCACCGGTTGACGTCGCGCGTGACGTCAAGCCGCTGTATCGCAGTCACGTGAAGGGCGCTGTGTGAATATTGCCACACGCCAGCGAGTTCCATGCGGCCCGCTTGACGCCGCAGCCCTGACGGCCACGCAAACCCTTGCCCCGTCGATGTCGCGTCCGACGCCGCGTGCGGCGGGACAAAGTTACCGACAACAAACGGTGAAGCTGGCATAGGCTTTGCTACAGACTGTATCCCAGAGAAGGCGACAGGAAACGAGCGCGCCAGCCGCCGGGTCAGGGAAAAGGTCGGATCGCGCGACCGGCCGCACTTTGTGATGGGATGGAAATGGAGTTCGGACAAGCCCAACCGGTGTTTCCCGCAACCGCCAGCGCGTTCGGTGGGCTCAGTACCCTCGAACGCCGAACCTTGGCCGGCTGGATCGCGGCCGCGCACGAGGGCGGCATCGACACCGCGGAAGATCTCGGAATCCGGCCATGGCCGGGCCTCGGAACGGAAACCATCATCGGCGTGTTCAAATCGGGACACCTGCTGGCGTCCTGGCTGATCGTCGGCCGTGCCGGCTCCTGGGCGGTCGCATCCTGCGGCGACAGCGCCGTTTCGGCGCGCGTTCCCAGCCTCGCCGCCGCGCTGGACCTGATCTATCCGCGCGAACCAGCCGTGCAAGACCAAGCGTAACGCTACTCGACGACGGCGCCGATCCGATACATCGGTTGCGGGCTGCTGCTTCGGGTCATCGGCGGCTCTTTCAATCCGCGATCGAGCGACACCGCATGCCGCCGCAGCATGCGATACAGCGTGACGCGCGACACGCCGAGTTCCTGTGCGGTCAACGTCACGTTCTCGCCATGGCGCGCCAGGGCTGCCAGCAGAGCGTCCCGCTCCTCGGTTGATCCGGCGCGCGGCAACGGCCTGGCGCTCAGCATGAGCGCCGGCCGCTTCATGTCCTCAATGCCCATCAGGTCGTGCAGCTTAACCGTGTCGCCGTCGCCGATCACCACCGCGCGGCGGACCATGGACATCAGCTCGCGCACGTTGCCGGGCCAGGCATGGCGGCGCAGCGCGGCCAGTGCGTCGGCATCGAAATCCGTGACGCTGCGGCCAAAATCCCGTGCCGCGGTCTGGAGGAAATGGCGCGCCAGCGGTTCGATGTCGTCCAGCCGCTCGCGCAGCGGAGGCAGTGGCAGCGTCAACACGTTCAGGCGGTAATACAGGTCCTCGCGGAACCGCCCTTCGGCAATGGCCTCGCGCAGCCGCACGTTGGTTGCCGACACGATGCGCACGTCAACCTTGATCGCCTCGCGACCGCCGACCCGCACGATCTGCCCATCCTGCAGGAAGCGCAGCAGATGGCCTTGCAGGTCCACCGGCATGTCGCCGATTTCGTCCAGGAACAGCGTGCCGCCATGGGCATGCTCGATCTGTCCCTTGGTGCGCGCGTTCGCCCCCGTGAAGGCGCCTTTCTCATAACCGAACAACTCTGACGCGACGAGGTTCGATGGAATCGCGGCACAGTTGACTGCAACGAAGGGGCCTTCGCGCCGACGGGAGCCGGCATGGATGGCGCGCGCGGCGAGTTCCTTGCCGGTGCCGCTTTCGCCGGTGATCAGCACCTGTTCGTCGGTGCGGGTGAAGCGCTTGATAAGCTCCGCGACGTGACGCATGGCGGGGCTTTCGCCAACGACGTCGGCGAGCCCGGGACGCGATGACACCGGTGCGGGCGCGGCGACGGTCGGCGTGCTCTCCTCGATGGTCGCATGCAGACGGGTGAGCAGCATGGGATCTTCGGCGGCATGCTCCAGCAGAAGACGCGCCAGCCGCTCGACGGGCAGGCGCGAAAGGTCGTTCAGCGTGACGCGGACTGTGGACGCAGGACTGTTCAGGAGAACCATGCGGGCCCCGATGCTTAGGCAGGTTGGCAGCGAACAAGGCTTTTGCGGAACCGCTCACGTTATGCGCGTGTGACGGTAACGTTCGCCCGTTGCAGCGTAGCGTGTACGCGGAAACCCGAGGCTTGCGCCATCACGTCCGCGTGGTGGGTGGTCATTCAATCGTCGAACTTCGCGGACGGCGTGCGATGCGCGGTTGCAAAATGCTTTCACGCGCGTAAGCTCAAGCCGAAGTGAGTTTGTCGAAGAGACGAACGCACGGCCGCGGTATGTCACTCGGCAGATTTCACCCGATATCGATGCGTGTCAGGAAAAATGCGATCATCTGCAATTGAATCGGGATGCGGCGCGGTTGCAACCCGGCCATCTCCCGCGCACGCGGATTTGCGATAGCGGCCGCGGGCAGCGCGAGGGACTGGGCACGAGATTTTTCTGGCCTTGCACACGTTTTCGTGCGCATAGCGGCCGAATGCCGGTTCCGTTCCGCTGCCTGCTCGCGCTGCTGTTGCTCTGCCTGCCGTTCGCGGTGGCGCGGGCGGTACCGGGCGTGCCCCGCTCATCGGCGCCGTGCGATGCCGCGATCACGACCGCGGAAAACGCGTTGCGCTTGCCGCCGCATCTGCTGGAGGCAATAGGCGAGGTCGAGAGCGGCCGTCCCGATCCGTCAACAGGGCACCTGCAACCTTGGCCCTGGACCATCAACGCCGACGGCGTGGGCGCGTTCTTCGCGAGCAAGGCGGAGGCTGTCGCCGCGGTCCGGACGTTGCAGGCACGTGGCGTGCGATCGATCGACGTGGGCTGCATGCAGGTCAACCTGATGTTCCACCCGACGGCGTTCGCCTCGCTGGAGGAGGCGTTCGACCCGCGCGCCAATGCGCAATACGCGGCGCATTTCCTGAACGCGCTGCATGCCGGCAGCCGTGACTGGTCGGGCGCGATCGCTGCCTATCATTCGCAGACCGCCGCGCTCGGTGCCGATTATCGCCGGCGGGTGCTGGCGCTTTGGCAGGATCCGTCGGCGAACTGGGGCCTCGGCCTGGCGGTGGCGTATCGCGACTTTGCCCAGCGCACGCAAGCCTATAACGACTTCGCACCGAGCAATACGGTGTACGGCGCCTTCGCCGCGCCAAGCGCGGACCGCAGCCTCATCCTGCGTCGCTGAGGCGGTGCGGCGCGGGCGGGCTGCCAGCGTCGTGGCCGGGCCTTTGTCAGTGGGGCAGATGGTTCATGCGGTGGCCAACAGCACCACGCCGAGGCAAATCAGTGAGATGCCGCCGATGCGGACCGGGCCGAGCGGTTCGGCAAACGCGTAATAGCCGATCAATGCGGCGGCGATATAGGATGCGGCGGTGCACGGCAGCGCCACCGACATCGGGATGCGCCGCAGCGCCACGATGTACAGCACCGCGGCGCCGCCATACAGCACAAAGCCGGCAAGGGTGCGCGGGTCGAACAGTTGCGCGATGAAGTTCGGCACGCCGGCGCCGGCCTTCAGCAAGGTCTGCCCCGCCATGCTGGTCGCGATCGCCGTTGCCAGCATGATCCAGTAGAATCTCATGCCCGCGTCCGTTCCGCTGGCGTATTGCGCAGGATGCTGCGCACCGTGCCCTGTGGCTTGCCGTTGGCGGAGAGGAAGGTACGGCCGACATATTCGCCGATGATCCCCAGCATCATCGACTGCACGCCGGACACCAGCAGGATCACCGTCATCGTCGAAGCCCAGCCGGACGGCGTGTCGCGGGTGATCAGCGCCTCGGCGATCGTCGCCACGGCGCCAATCGCGCCGGCGGTTGCCATCGCTGCGCCGGCGAAAACCGCGAACCGCAGCGGCGCCAGCGAGAAGCTGGTCACCAGGTTCAGCCACAACCGTACCAGCCGGCGCAGCGTGTAGTTGGAGCGGCCTTCGGCGCGCGGCAGGTGCCGCACCGTCATGCTGTCGATGCGCTGCGTGACCTGCATGATCAGCCCGTCCACGTACGGGTAGGGGCCGCCATAGCTGGTGACGGCCTGCACCACGAAGGCCGACATGCAGCGGAACGACGAAAGGTACAGGCCTTTCGGCTTGTCGAGCAATCGATCGGCCACCGCATTGGCGAACCGGCTGCCCAGGTTGCGCCAGCCGGCGTGCTGCTTGTTGTCGTAACGCGTATAGACCACGTCCCAGTTGCCCAGCCTGGCATGGTCGTACAGCCGGACGACCTCGTCCGGCGGATTCTGCAAGTCGTCATCCATGGTTATGACGAAGCGACCGGCGGCGTGCCGCAGGCCGGTCATGACCGCGTTGTGCTCGCCATAGTTGCGCGCATGCTCCAGATAGGTGACCGGCACGCGCAT
Source organism: Acetobacteraceae bacterium (assembly GCA_049522565.1). Lineage (GTDB taxonomy): Bacteria > Pseudomonadota > Alphaproteobacteria > Acetobacterales > Acetobacteraceae > JASHVB01. Next base: position 10,943 of record JBEKNT010000017.1, on the reverse strand, counting down.
GCTGGCCACCAGAGCGGCGCAGACCTCGGCGGAATTGTCCGGGCTGCCGTCGTTGACCAGCACGATCTCCAGGCCGTCCTGCGGCTCCAGTGTCGACAGGGCCTGCACCAGGTGGCCGATCGTCGTCGCACCGCGATACACCGGAATGACCACCGACAGGCCCGGCCGGGCGGCATCCGCGCGGGACAGCGCCTCGGCCGGCGTTTGCAGGTGAACAGGGGACTCGTCGTTCATGGGCACTCCGCGACCGCCAGCACCGAACCACCGAACGGCAAGGCGAATGGCAATCGGCGCTCGATCTCTGTCATGCCATGCAATGTGGCATCGAGCCACGGTGAAAATGGGGCAACGTCGGAGGCCGCGTCGCCGCGGGAGAACAGTTTGCGCTGGGCTATCATGACCGGCAGCAGCAGGCCGTTCCAGTAGCGTGTGCGGACCCGGGTGAAACCCGCGTCGCGCAGCAGGGCTGCGGTCTGCCGCGCGGTGTGGCGGCGGGCGTTGTGCACGCGGCGGTCATGCGCCGACAGCAGCCACCGGTAGGCGGGCATGTTGATCACCAGCCGGCCGCCCGGCCGCAAGACCCGCCGGAGTTCGCCCAGCGCGCCCACCGGGTCCACCGCCGCATGGCACACCACGTCGGCGGCGATGGCGGCGTCGAAGCTGGCGTCGGCGAACGGCATGGCGTTGACACTGCCGCGCGCCACCGCGGCGGCGGATTTCGCGGCGGCCCGGGCGGCGGCGAAGGCGGACCATTCCAGCCCCACCAGGTCGAGCTGTGGACGGCTTGCGCGCAGCGTGGCCAGCAGGCCGCCGGTGCCGCAGCCGGCGTCCAGCACCCGGCCTTCACGTAGGCCGAGAGCCTCGATCAGCCGCGCGTGCAGGGCGCGATACCACCACAGCCGGTGCTCGGCTGCGTCCATCAACGCGTATTCTGCCTGGTCCATTCGTGGTCAGTGGTGAGTGGCCGGTGGTCAGTAGCCGATGATTGGGTTACTGACCACCGATGCGAGGCGCATTATCCGTTGCGGCTGTCGCGCTGCGGCCGCTGACCGACAATGCCGCCGACACGGTGCGCGGCATCGCGCTGGCGGTGCTGGCCTACCTGGTGCTGACGCTCGGCGACGTGGTGGCGAAGTCGGCACTGGTGGCGGCTGGCGTCGGCGGCGTGATGCTCGGCCGCGGCATTTTCGGCGCGGCGGCGGTGTTGACCGTTGCGGCGGCACGGCCCGGACCTGCGGGGTGGCGGCGCGTGCTGCCGGTGCGCAGGGGGTGGGTGCTGGCGCGCGCCGGGCTGGCCGCTTTCGTGTCGGTGAGTTGGTATAATTCCTGGCGGGTCATGGCGTTGGCCGACACCTACGCCGTGGGTTACATCGCGCCGCTGCTGATGACGGTGCTGGCGGTGCCATTGCTCGGCGAGCGCATTCGCTGGCGGCGGGCGCTGTCCACCTCGGTGGGATTCGGCGGCGTGCTGCTGATGCTGCGGCCCGGCGGGCTGCCGTGGACCCCGATGCTGGCGCTGCTGCTGGCCGGCACCGTCGGCATGGCAGTGACGCGCATCATGACGCGGCTGCTGTCGGCGACCGAGACGCCGGAGTGTCAGGCGTTCTGGCAACTGGCGGCGCACGGGGTGGCCGGCGCGGCGTTGCTGACGGTGCTGCCGGGCGTCGGCGGTGTCGGTCCGGCGGTGTGGCTGGCGCTGGCGGTGCTGGGCGTGTCCTCCGGGCTGGCGCATTGCGTGTTCGCCCGGGCCTATGCGCTGGCGCCGGTTTCCGCGTTGGCGCCCTACGAATACACCATGCTGCTGTGGGGCGGCGTCGCGGGGTTCGTGGTGTTCGGCGAGGTGCCCGGCTGGAGCACGCTGGCCGGCGCGGCGGTGGTCGCCGCGGCGGGGTTGTACAACTGGCATCGGGAAACAAAAAACCTCTCCCGCGGCAGCGGGAGAGGTCAAGGGCGCGTCAGCGCACGAGGGTGAGGGTGCCGCGTCCAGTCTCGATCCCTGGAAGCCACCCGCAGCGCAAGTCGGCAGCGTGCCGGCCCGATCACCCTCACCCGCCGCTTCGCGGCGACGTCTCCCGCGTGTCGCGCGGGAGAGGTTTGCTCACCGCACGTAGCGCTTGCAGCGCAGCACCAGCATGTCGCGGAAATGCGGGCGCATCCGGCGGGTCCATTCGGTGTCCGCCGCCTTGCTCCAGGCCTCCGAGCGCGACACGTCCGGCCCGGTCAGGTGATACAGCGCGACATATTTCCGCTCGCTCGCGATGTCCGACGCACGGAAGCGGCGGGCGCACAGCACGCCGGGCACGCCGGCAAGCTGCGGCAGGTGCTCGGTGTTGTACCACTCGTTGAACTCGTGTTCGGCGGCCGGATCGACGTTCATCGTCGCTGCCAGCAACGCGCCCGTACCCGCTGGTGCCGCGACATCGCCCGGCACCAATTGCTCGCCCTCATAGCGCATCAGCCGCTGGCACATCGCGGTGACGCGCTTGGTCCATACCGAGGAATTGGCCCCGCCGACCGCCTCGTAGGGCGGGCTGTACAACACGCGCGGGCTGTCGAGATCATAGGCGGCAACGGCGATCTTTGGGCTGTCGTCGCCGATCCAACGCTCGGCGTTGATGAAGCCTGGCACCCGCAGGCGCTCGGGAATGTGCTCCAGGTCGTACCAGTCGTGGAACTCGTCCGCGTGCGCGCCCGAAAAGTCGAATGCTACGAACAGCAGACCTTTGGCCATGGCGGTTTCCTCCCCCGGTCCGAACCGGTGCCGATCCTGGCACGACCTGCCGCTTTATTGCCAGTCCCGGCGCTTTGCGGCATGTACGACGCCACCATGTAGCGAGGCCGTCCATGCCCTTCCTGACCGAACCCGAGCCCGAACGCGGCGCGGTGCTGCCGGTGATCCCCGGCGTCTCCCGCATCGTCGCCGCCAATCCCGGACCGATGACCTATTTCGGCACCAATACGTATCTGATCGACACGCCGGACGGCATCGCCGTGCTGGATCCGGGGCCGGAAGGGCATCCCGAGCATGTGCAGGCGATCCTGCGCGCCACCGGCGGCCATATCGCGCTGATCCTCGCCAGCCACACGCATCACGACCATGTCGGCGCGGTGCCCGAATTGCAGGACGCGACCGGTGCGCCGACCGTCGGCTTCCGCGTCAGCGGCCTGGAGAGCTTCGATCCGGACATCAAGCTGGCGGATGGCGACAGCGTCGCCGGCATGGTGGCGTTGCACACGCCGGGCCACGCCTCGGATCACTTGTGTTACGCATTGCGGGCGAAGGATGGCAGCGCGGTGCTGTTCAGCGCCGACCACGTGATGTCGTGGTCCACCAGCGTGGTCAGCCCGCCGGGCGGCAGCATGGCCGACTACTTCAACAGCCTGCGCAAATTGCTGGAGCGCACCGACGAGGTGTTCCTGCCCGGGCACGGGCCGCAACTACCCGATCCGCGCGCGTTGGTGCGCGAGATGCTGCATCATCGCCAGGTGCGCGAGCGCGCCATCCAGGACAAGCTGGCCGCCGACGGCGCCGCCAACACGTTCACGCTGATGGATACGATCTACTCGCAGGTGCATCCGCGGCTGCGCCGCGCGGCGGAGCGCAACGTGCTGGCGCACCTGATGAAGCTGGAAGCCGAAGGCAAGGTAGTGCGTGATGGCGAGTTGTGGCGCGCCGCCTGAAGACGGGAGAAAGCCGATCTCCGGTTGGCGTCGGTTAAAAATGGGCGAGTGATACGATGCCGTTGTGGTTTCAGGCACGCAGATACGGGTGGGGCTGGACGCCGGTCACCATCCAGGGCTGGTTCGTAGTTGTCGTATTTCTCGCTGCGATTGCTGCCGATGTTGTCTTCCTGATTTACCGAACGCGCACAGGGGCTGACATGGGATCGGCAATGGTCACGTTTTACCTGTGGCTCGCCGTCCTGATAGTCGCACTCCTCGCCGTCTGCTGGTTGACCGGCGAACGCCCGCGCTGGCGATGGGGGAATTAGCAGTGCCTATGGTCAGTGCATAAAAGATACTGGAGACCAAGCATGGCGATCCCGGCTCTCGACATCGATCCGTTCTGCCGGGAGTTCTTCGACGATCCGTATCCCGCGCATGCCGCGCTGCGCGACGCCGGTCCGGTGGCGTACCTGCCGCGCTACGACTGCTTCGCCGTTGCACGCTACGACATCGTGCACGCCATGCTGCTCGATTGGCAGAGCTTTTCGTCGGCGCGCGGCGCCGGTCTGAGCGACTTCAAGAAGGAAAAGCCCTGGCGCCTGCCAAGCCTGCTGCTGGAAACCGACCCGCCGCTGCACGATCGCACGCGCAAGCTGATGGATCGTGTGCTGTCGCCGGCCGCGGTGCGCGCCTTGCGTGCCGATTTTGCGCGTGCCGCCGATGCGCTGATCGATGAACTTCTGACGCGCGGCAGCTTCGATGCGGTACGCGACCTGGCGGAGGCGTATCCGCTGACGGTGTTCCCGGACGCGGTCGGCATGCCGCCGGAGAACCGGCGCTTCCTGCTGCCGTACGGCAACATGGTGTTCAACAGCTTCGGTCCACGCAACGCGTTCTTCGAGGCCGCGGTGCAGGATGCGGCTCCCGTACTGCAATGGGTGCAGGCGCAGTCGCAGCGCGACGCGCTCGCGCCGACCGGCTTCGGCGCGGTGATCCACGCCGCGGTGGACACCGGCGACATCACCGCGGACGAGGCTCCGATCCTGGTGCGTTCGCTGCTGACCGCCGGTGTGGACACCACGGTGAACGGCATTGGCGCAGCGGTCTATTGCCTGGCCCGTTTCCCGGCGGCGTTCGCGCAGTTGCGCGGCGATCCGTCATTGGCGCGCGCGGCGTTCGAGGAAGCGGTGCGGCTGGAAAGCCCGGTGCAGACCTTCTTCCGCACCACGACGCGCGATGTGGAAATCGGTGGTGAAATGGTCGACGAGGGGCGCAAGGTGCTGATGTTCCTCGGCGCCGCGAACCGCGATCCGCGGCGATGGGAGCGCGCGGACGAGTACGACATCACGCGGCGCAATGCCGGTCATGTCGGGTTCGGCACCGGCATCCATGGTTGCGTCGGCGCGGTGCTGGCGCGGCTGGAAGGCGAACTGGTGCTGTCGGCGCTGGCGCGCAAGGTGGTGTCGATCGAGATCACCGGCGAGCCGCGGCGGCGCTATAACAATACGTTGCGGGGCATGGCGAGTCTGCCGGTGACGGTGCGATAGGGAACCTCTCCCGCTCTCGCGGGCGAGGTTAATTTGTGCCGAACGTCCTGCGATAGGTCTTCGTCAGCAGGTCGTCCAGCGTCGTGCCGGGTACGAAATCCGCCATGCCTTGCGGGAATTGAAGCCCGGGCAACTGGCGCGCACATTCCGAGGCTTCGCCCACGACCTGCGTGACCGGATACACGGCGCTCCAGGCCGGGACCGACGCATAGTCGGCTTCGTCGTCCGAGACATGGGTGTTGCGAATCTTGCCCGACGCGGTTTCGATCGCCATGCCCATCAACGTGGTCGCCTTCAGCTCCTGTTCCGTGGGCTGGCGGATCAGCGCGGAGCGGCCGGGATAGACGCGGTCGATGAAATTATCCATCAGCTTGAGTTTTTCCGCCCGATCGGTGACCGCATGCGCATGGCCCCAGGCCATCACCGAGCGATAATTCACCGAATGGTGGAAGCCCGAGCGCGCCATCACCAGCGCATCGAGATGCGTCACGGTCAGGCAAACCAGCATCCCGTCCTGCTGCCGAATGGCTCGGCTGGCCGAGGAGCCGTGCCAGTACAGGTGATCGCCTTCGCGCCAGAACGCGGTGGGCGTGCAGAACGGCCGCCCGTCGATCACATAGGCGATGTGGCAGACCAGCGCGGCATCGAGGATGGCGTACACCGTCGCCTTGTCGTAATGGCCGCGTTCGTGCCGGCGGCGCAGGCGATTGACCTTGGTAATTTCGAAAGCGGGCGGCGCGGCGGTCTTCACGTCGGACATGCGGGCAGATTCCAATCATCGCGGTGCCCTACTGGAGCCGGGAATTGGCATGACCGACAGTCCCAATCGGCGGTTGCGCCCTTGGTCCAATTGGCGGCGAACGGGCGATCACTCCATCCGCGGCGTACGGTCGCGCAGGATCGGCGTGTGGGTCAGGGCTTTGCGCTCTGTCTCGGTCATGCCCAGCCAGACGCCGACGCGCTCCAGCACCAGGCGCGTCGGCAGGGCGAGCTCCAGCGCGAGCGCTTCCTGAATGGGGTAGAAGCGCAAGTTCTCCAATTCGCCGTCGCCGCCCAGCGTGCCGGACACGGCGTCTTCCGGCACCAGCAGGAAACGCGCATTGAAGCGGATCGGACTGGCGGCCGGCGTGACCGCGCGCATCAGGTATTCGAGCATGTCGAGCCGCGGCGGCGAACCGAGGGTCAGCCCGGTCTCCTCGTGCAATTCGCGCGCGGCGGCGCTGCCGAGGCCATGCGCCAGATGCTCGTTGGCAGCCTTGCGCAGCAGGTGCTCGGTATGCCGCGATAGCGGTGTGGCACAAGGCGCGGTGAGGTCGGCGCGATCGACGGCGCCGCCGGGATACACCAGGCGGTTCGGCATGAAGCGATGCTTCGCGCCGCGCATGCCCATCAGCACGCTCGGCTCGCCGCCATTCCGGCGCAGCACCACCAGGCTCGCGGCATGGCGTGGTTGCACCACTCCCGGGCGCGGCGCCTCCGACTGATCGATCAGGTCCGCGTGGTGCGCGTGGTCCTCAGGCAAGTTCGAACCCTCGTGTCCGGAGATACGCGGCGAAGCCGAAACGCTCCGGCACCGAAAGCTGGCGTGCGACGTTCTCGCTCCAGCCCACGCCGTCGCGCGGCGGATAGACGTCGTTGTTCTTCAGGCTGGCGGCGGCGACCGGTTCGCGCGCGCGGCGGCGTTCGTCATAGGCACGCACGTCGGATTCCATCGCGCTGTCGTCGTAGCGCTCGCGATGCACCACCACGGAGGGTGGCAGGCGCATCGACACCGGCCGGCGGAACACCGGCCAGCCGACGCTTAGTCCGGCCACCGGATAGACGCCGGACGGCAGGCCGAGCAGGGGTGATACGCGCTCGATATGGCTGCGCACATAGGAGATCGGGCAGGTGCCGAGGCCGACCGCCTCGGCGGCGGCCATGAACTGGCCCATGGCGAGCGAGCAATCGACCGCGGTGTTGAGGAACGTGTCGAGGTTATTGTTGGCGTGCGGCATGCCGTGCATGTCGCACAGGCGCTGGCCGCGCCGCATGTCGCCGCACCACACCAGGAATACCGGTGCGGTGGCGATCCAGTCCATGGTGCCGATCCAGTCGGCGATCTGCTTGATGCGGGCGGCGTCGCGCATCACCACGACGGAATATTGTTGCAGGTCGGACTTGGCCGGCGCCGACTGCGCCGCGGCCAGCAGCGCATCGAGCAATGCGTCGGGCACCGGCTCGTCGCGATAGCGCCGGACGACGCGGCGATCGAGCAGCGGTGCGATCGCATCCGGTACTTCGGCGCCCGGCACATCGATACCGAAGCGCGCGCGCAACAGGTCGGCTCCATTCGCCATTGCAGGATCCCCTCAAGCCTTCGGACCATTGGCTCACCCTTGCCGGAAAAGCAATCGGCCCGCGGTGCATGAGGCAGGCCTACCGGGCGATGGCGGGCAACGCTGGCGGCGGAACGGCGGGGCCGTCGCAGGCGATCCGGGCCGTGCATCCGGGGGGGCTGGCGTTTTAGGCTCTGGGTGGCCCGGGGCTCCGGCTATTGTCCATGATCGGGGCTGTGGCAGCAGAGCAAGCAAGGTTTAACACAGATTTTCACGGAAAGATCGAGCCACAGATTTTCACAGAAAGTATTTTCCTATTTCGGACCGTGCTGCCAGAACTCTCCGTCAAAGACAGAGAATCTATTTTTCGGTGAAAATCTGTGGCTCAATCTTTCTGTGAAAATCTGTGTTAAATCTTGCTTGCTTTGCCGCGAGCTCCCGAGATGATCCATGCCATTAGCGGACCACCCCGAGCGCACGCTTAACTGCGACAGCCCTGCCGACGCCCCGGCTGGCCAGCGCGAAGCGCGCACCGTATGGATATGCCGAAGGGGGCTGGCACCACGCGGCGTGGGCGGCCAGTCTGGCCATCCTGGATCGGGTGGTGCCAACCCCGGACCGGAACGGAGGAAACCAGGGAATGATCAGCCGCCGCGTTTTTGTCGGCACCTCGGCCGCGATCCTCGTGCCGTCGCTCACGACCGGTGTCGCGCGGGCCAGCGACCTGGCGTCCGTTACGCTCGTGCAGAGCAGTCTGAGCTTCAATTTCGTGCCGCTGTTCGTGGCGCAGACAGCGGGGTATTTCAAGGCGGAGGGCATCGACCTCAGTGTCGTGCTCGCCGGCGGCGGGCCGAAGGCGATGACCGGGCTGATCGGCGGCGGCGGGCAGTTCTCCGCGTCGGTGCTGTTCGACGGCATCATGGCGCACCGGCGCGGCCTCGATGACGTGCGGGCCATCGCCACACTGTCGCTGTTCCAGGGACCGCTCGTGGTGCTCACCGATATCGCCAAGCAACGCGGCCTGTCGCTTGACCAGCCGTTGCAACGGCGGTTGCAGGCGATGCAGGGACTCAGGATCGGCATCACCACGCCGGGCGCCACCTCCGACATGTTCATGCGCTACCTGTTCCGCACCAACGGCATGAACCCGGATCGGGACTTGCAGATCGTACCGCTCGGCGGCGTCAGCGAGCAAATTGCCGCCATGGAAGCGGGGCGGGTGGACGGCGCATCCTGTCTGCCGCCGGTTGACGTGATTACCGGGCGGCAGGGACTGACGGTGAACGTTATCGACCGGACGAAGGATATTCCGCAACTATCCGGCGTGACCTATGGCACGCTGTACGGGTTGGCCTCGTTCAACAAGGCGCATCCGGAGGTCATCAATGGCGTGGCGCGCGCGATCACCCGCGCGACGCTGCTGATCGGGCATGATCCGGACGCGGCGCGGCGGGCCACGCGGCCGTTCCTCAAGTCACTGGATGAGGCGACCTTCGACGCAGCCTGGGCCGCCTATCTGCCGGATTTTCCCACCTCGCCCGACATCACCGAGGCCAGTTACGCCAAGGAACTGGAATTCGAAAAGGCCGTGCTGCCGGCGAGCGACGCGTCCGTGCCGTACGCGCAGGTGGTCGATGCATCCTTCGTTCGCCGTGCGATGCAGGAACTGGCGCATTGACCGACCAACCGCTGATCGAATACCGCGGCATTGCCCGCCGGTTCCAGAGCCGCTCGGGCACGGTGGTCGCCTGCGAACATGTCAACCTGGCGGTGCGGCGCGGCGAGTTCCTCGCGGTCGTAGGGCCGAGCGGTTGCGGCAAATCGACGCTGCTGAACATGGCGGCGGGGCTGCTGGCGCCCAGCGCCGGCTCGGTGCTGTATCGCGGGGCGCCGGTGCGCAGGCCGAATACCGATGTCGGCTACCTCACGCAACGTGACACGCTGCTGCCGTGGCGGACGGTGGAAGACAACGTGGCCATCGCGCTGGAGTTGCGCGGCGAGTCGCGCGACGCGCGGCACCGGCGGGCGCATCAATGGCTGGCCCGCATGGGCCTGGCGGGGTTCGAGAAATCCTATCCGGCCCAGCTCTCCGGCGGCATGCGCCGGCGCGTGAGCCTGGCGCGGACCCTGGCCTACGAGCCCGAAACGATCCTGATGGACGAACCGTTCGGCGCGCTGGATGCGCAGCTTCGCCTGGTGATGCACGACGAACTGCTGAAGCTGTGGAGCGGCACGGACAAGACGATCGTTTTCGTCACGCATGACCTGGCCGAGGCGCTGACGCTGGCCGATCGCGTCGCGGTGTTTTCCGCCCGTCCCGGGCGCATTCGTGCGATCGAGACGGTGGATCTGCCGCGGCCGCGCGATGTCTTCCGCATCCGCTTCGACCCGCATTTCGGCGCGCTGCACGATCGCCTATGGTCGTACCTGGAAGCGAGCGTCCGTGGTGACGTCATGGTGAACTGACCGTGTCAGAGGCAGAAACCACACCGGTCCCGGCCGAGGTCGCACTCGGGCGCGATCCGGCGAGCGTTGCGGCGCCCGGGGCGGGCAGCGGCTGGCTGTCTGTGCTGGGCTGGCGGTTGGCGATCGTCATTGTCGGGCTCTCCGCCTGGCAGTTTTCCAGCGGACGGCTGATCAAGCCGTTCTGGATCTCCAGCCCATTGCTGATCTGGGACCAGCTTGCCACGTGGATCGCCACCGGCGAGCTATGGATGCATGTCGAGGTGACATTGCTCGAAACCGTGATGGGCTTCGTGTTCGGCGCGGTCGGCGGGATTGCGGTGGGGCTGGCGCTGGGACTGAACCGGCGGCTGGCCGCGGTGTTGGATCCGTTCATCGTTGCGTTCTACAGCCTGCCGAAGATCGCGCTGGCGCCGCTGTTCATTTTGTGGTTCGGCGTCGGGCTGACGTCCAAGGTGGTGCTGGCGACGTTCGTCGTGTTCTTCCTGGTGTTCTACAACACTTACGCCGGCACGCTGGCGGTGGAGCAAGAGCTGGTGGATGTACTGCGGCTGATGGGTGCGAGCAGGGCGCAGATCATCCGCAAGGTCATTCTTCCGTCGGCGCTGATCTGGATCTTCACAGGGATGAAGAGTTCGGTGCCATACGCGCTGATCGGCGCGGTGGTCGGCGAGATGATGGCGTCGAACAAGGGGCTCGGCTACCTGATCCAGGCCGCGGCCGGGCAGTACGACACCGCGGGCGTGTTCGCGGCGCTGTTCGTCCTGATGATCATCGCCACGGGTTTGCACGAGCTGTTGAAACAGAGCGAGCACCTGATGCTGCGCTGGCGGGAAGAGGGCCATGGCGATCAGTGATTACCAGCCGCCGATGAGACCGATAGCAGCGACCGTAACGATTCACTCTCGGCTTGTTCGCACGACCCGCTCCCCCCGTCATGGCCGGGCTT
>JBEKNT010000016.1:0-36695 GCA_049522565.1 Acetobacteraceae bacterium | reverse complement strand
GTATAGGTCCCCCAGCCGTCGAGAGAACTTCCCATCGGTACAACCGTCGCGTCCCCCATCGAGTCGGCCGCGGCGCCACCAACGCTGCTATAGCCATCGTTACCACCATAGGATCCGCTATCCGATCCACTGTCAGATCCACTGTCGGTGCTCAGTATTTCTACCATTTGATGGTCCCCCTCCGTTTCTGTCACTGACGCATTGTCACCGAGGCAGCCCGGCCTCGATCAGGTGCTGGCTGTATTGTTCGCGCCGCTCTTGGTCACACCACAGCAGTCTGGCAGGGTCGGCCCGGAACGAGGGTTCCATGACACGAATGGAGTTACCAATCTCCCGTGCTTCCAGCTTCCGCCCGATCGCGACCAACGATGCCGCCGCGGCACGAAGACCCGCAGTATATCGTGGATTCTCCTGCACCGAGATCTGCCCCCAGTGAGCCGCTTCCTCAAAGGAGCCGTTGGTGTAGTGCGCCAGACTCAGGAAGCAGTGGATGCGGAAGGCAAAGGGGTCACGTGGCGACAGACGAAGCGCAGTCTCCGCACGGGTGACCGCGTCTGCTCCATCTCCGAGATAGGCCGACGTCGGGCTGCTCCAGGTCCAGGCCGCAGCGTCGTTGGGTGCCGCCTGGAGAGCATGCTCGAACAGAGCCTGCGCTTCTGCGTATTCCCGCGACATGACCGTTCGGCTGTGACCGAGCAGCGCCAGAGCCTGCGAATTGTGCGCATCAAGGCGAATCGCATCGCGGGCCGCTGCATCCAACAAGACCGCCGCGCGGCGTGGATCATCCGACCAGCCCTGCCCTACACGAAGGCTTTCCCAGGCAGCGATGGCGGCGTGAGCGGCAGAATAATCGGGACTTATCTCGACGGCACGACGCAACAGTGTCCCTGCGCGATCGGAGGCGTCGCGGGTAAGCTGGAACATCAGCTCTCTCGCCTGCAAGACGAGATCGTAGGCCGTCAGGCTGTCGGCATGCTTGCCGCGGATCCGTTGCAGCTCCGCGGCACCCAGACGAGGCACCAATGTGTTGACGATGCGGGCAACAGCGCTGTCTTGCGCGTCGAACAGCACCCTCTCGGTAGCGTCGTATGTTTCCGCCCATCGGACCGCCCGGGTTTCAGCATCGGCAAGCTCTACCACCATGCGCAATGAAGGTCCGAGCCTACGAATCGACCCCGACACGACATAGCGCACCCCTAGCTCACGTCCTACACTCCGCAAATCGATCGGCTGACCCTGATATACCAATGTCGAATTCGCCGAAATGACCACCGGCTCACGCAATGTTGCAAGAGTACAAACGATGTCTTCCACCAACCCGGTAGCGAAATACCCGGGCACGGGGTCCGGCCCGATCGCCCGGAAGGGCAACACAGCAATCCAGGGGGCACCCTCCGCCGGCTGCGCATACGGTGTGTTGTGTGACCTTGCGCCGCTCAGCGCGTAGGGTTCGCTGGTTCCCCGGCCACCATCGCGCAGGCTCTGCAACAGCGCTTCCGTCTCGGGAGAAGGTCCGACGTTCAGCTCTCGTCGTAACATTTCGATACATGCATTATACTGTCGAACGGCGTCGCTGCGGCGGCCGGCCCTCGCATAGATGCTCATCAGCCGCCGATGCACGTCCTCGCGCAGCGGATCGAGCGTCAACATGCGCTCGGCGGCGCGTACGGCGTCAACAGTATTGCCGGCGGCCAGATGCGCCTCGACCAGCCGCGCCAGCACATCCGACGCGGACTCACTCATCTGCGCGCGGAACCTGCCAAGCCAATCGTCGAATTCCGCTGCGATTCCCGGCAGCCGGTCGAGGCAGGGTCTTTCGAAAAGCCCCGCCGCCTCGGTCAGATCATCGAGACTCGACGAATCGGCCAAGCTGCGCGCCCGATCGACATCGACGTCGACCGACGTCGGCAAGAAGGCCAGCGCGTGGTCGTCGCTGCGAATTATTGTGTCCGCGACCGGTCCCAACTCGCGCCGCAGCACAAGCAATGTCTGCCGCAGACTGTGCCGCGCCTGTTCGGCGCCGCGATCCGTCCAGAGCAGATCCGCCATCGCCTCACGCGACACCGGCTTGCCGTCCTGCACTGCGAGATAAGCGAGCAATGCCCTGGCCTTTCTCGGGAGGGAACCCACATCGCGCCCTTCCACGCGCAGCCGGAAGCCACCGAGCAGCGAAAGCTGTATGGACGGGCGTGTATGGGCGGGCCGGAACATTGCTGGTTGGCACGAAGAAAACCATCCCCCGCCAAACGGTGCAAGCCGGTTTGACGCGATTTTTGACGTAGCCGGCCGAATTTTTGACGCCGGTTTCGCCCGCGCGCTGACGCCTCGGCTGCTCTCCTTCATTCGGTCCACATGGACAACGCACCGGCGATCCCGTTCTCACCGCGCGGGCGCATCGGGCAACGAAAATAGAAAGGCTACGCCGATGCATGATATGTATCTGCCAACGGAGACTCCGCTCGCCGGCTTGCCCGCGCCCCAAATAATGAGAGCGCCCCATTGGACAACCGGCTCCTTTGGACCGCAGCCTGGAACGATCGACGCATCCCTGGACGAAGCCGCCGATCGGCTCGAAAGCCTGGAAAACATCCCGGCCACCTGGGCAGCCCTCGTCACGGGCACCGAACGAGTCCGCCAGGCCACCGCCGCAGACGCCGCATGGCACCAGCGTCTGCGCGGCCACCGCATCGCCGCGCTGATCCACGAAGAGCCAGCCACCGCCTGGGCCTTTCGCAGGCCGCGCGGCTATTCGGGTGACGCCCATCTGATCGACTTCCTGTACGAGCACGACGCGGCACAAGACGAACTGCGGGCGGCAACCCCGCGCGGCCGCGCCCTGAACGCCGTGATCCTGTCCTGCGCCACCCCCATCGCCGTGCAGGAGCGCCGCCGCTTGCTCGCCCGCTTGCTCGACGCCACGGCCGAGCGCGTGAACCGGCCCGAGGCCCTGGCGCTCGCTTGCGGCCACCTGCGCGAAGCCGAATACGCCACCGCGCTCGATCAGTTCGATCGGCTGGTGGCGCTCGACCAGGATCGCGACAGCATCGCCGAACTGCGGCGCAGTTACGGAGATCTTGCCGCTCTGATGCCGGTGGAGGCTTCGATCGGCCGGATGATCGTTCGCCCGCAGGTGCATGGCCGGTTCGACCTGATCTACGCCGCCGGCCTCTACGACTATCTCGACGACACCACGGCAACACGGCTGACCCAAGGCATGTTCACTGCCTTGAAGCCTGGCGGCCGCCTGTTGTTCGCCAATTTCTGCACCGGCCTGGCGGACTACGGGTTCATGGATGCCTTCATGGACTGGCGCCTGATCCAGCGTGACGAGCCCGAGATGCAGCGCCTGCTCGATGCGCTCCCGTCCGCCGACATCGCCCGCGCGATGCTGTTCCGCGGCCTGAACCGCGCCGTGATCTACGCACTGGTCCAGAAACGATAGCCGTTGCTGTTCCGCAACCCTCCGCTCGCCGCCTCCCCGAAACCGCAAGGAACCTCACAATGGACCCGATCCATATCGCCCTCACCACCCACACCAACCAGGTGGCCATGAACGAGCTGTCGCAGGTCGCCGCCGCGTTGCAGAAGCAGGCGACGCGCGACTTCGGCCCGATCTGGGGCGTCAACGCCACGATTGACGCCTTCGCGGCCGACCAGATTCCCGCAGGCTATTATCCGATCATCGTACAGGACACGATCGATCAGACATTCGCGGCGGGGTACCACCAGACCTACGCCGACGGCACGCCATACGCGCTGGTGCTGTACGGCGAAACCTGGTCACTCACGGCCAGCCACGAATGTCTTGAAATGCTGGCCGATCCGTTCGGCTCGCAGAAGCGCACCGGACAATCCCTGATCGCCAACCAGGGCCGCGTGGACTACCTGGTCGAGGTCTGTGACCCGTGCGAGTCGCCGTCATTCGCCTATGCCGTCAACGGCGTCATGGTCTCGGACTTCTATACTCCGAACTTCTTTGATCCGGTCGCGGCGCCGCAGGGACGTTACAGTTTTTCCGGCGCGATCCAGCAACCGCTTCAGGTGCTGGCGGGCGGCTACCTGAGCTGGTTCGCCAGTGACGGGCTGATCTACCAGGCGCGTTCCGATGCGAATGGCGAGATCGGCTTCTACGGCGGGTTCTCGGCGGCAGACCGCAACGGGCGTCCGTTGCGGGAGTTCATCGACAGCCTGACGCCGGACCACCAGCAGCACCTGTCCAGGGCGCCCCGTTCCCCCGCGCTCGCCGCCGCCCGGGTGGACGCATGTTCCGCGCGGGAAACCCACAGCGCCCGGTTTCGCACCGACATCGCGCTGCGCTTCGGCCGCGGCACCACATAGCGCCGCCCAGAACTGGGAAACACAACGTCAGGTCCAGGGAATCGCCACCATGTCACATCTGAATCAACTCACGCGCATCGCTTGGCTATCGGGGGCCGCATCGGCATTGCTCAGCCTGGGTGGCTGCGGCACAGCGCTGCAAGGCATCGAAAGCCAGAACGAATTCATGGTTGCCGCACCGTCGCTCTGCGAGGACACGCCTGGCTACACGCTCGCAGCCGACGGGAAGACCTGCCAACTGGGGACGGCCGTCGGCGCGGCGGAGCCAGCCGCGACAACGCCAAACTTCGCCAAGGAGTATCTCGGCCTGATCATCAATGAGTCGCAATACAACTGCGGGAAGTTCCTGAACGGGCTGGTCCTGGCGGCGAATTCGTCAAATCTGGGGCTCGACGCCTTGAGCACGGTGTTCGGCGCGCTGGGAACCGCGTTCACGCCACTCGCGACGGTGCATGCCCTGAGTGCCGCCGGCACCATCTCCTCCGGCTGGCGGGCAAATATCGACTCGGACATCTACGCCAAGGCCGCCATCGCCGCTTACTCCCAGGCGATACAATCCACCTATTACACCGATCTACAGACCTACATGAACCAGTTGGCCACCGAGAATGCGGACGACATCATCGTCTCACTCGAGATCGCCAAGATACGCACCATCCACAAGGAATGCGGGCTGGCTTCCGCGCAGGCCGCCATCTCCGCGACCCTGCAGCCAGGTCCCTCTGGCGCGGCAGCCGTCAACCCGCAGATCGTCACGGTAACCGCCGCCGCGGCGAAGAACGACACGTTCACGCTGACCGGCTCGGGTGGAGCACTCAAGACCCCGGTGGCGATCACCTATACCGCTGCGACCGCCGAGACCGCAGACGCCATCGCCGCCAAGCTGGCGGGCTCGATCAATGGTAATGCCGCTTTGCGGGATGCGGGCGTGACGGCGACGCCCGGCGCCACCGGCAGCGCGAGCTTCACGGTGAATTCGCCCGCCGGAATCAGTTGGACCGTCACCGGCAACGTGAAGATCGCCTCACCCGCCAAGCCAGCCGCGCCGGCGGCTCCGGCGGCGGCGGCCGCGGCGGGCGGACCGGTTCCACTGACCGGTGCCTTGCTGGTCGCGCCCACGCTGACACCGACGCAGCGTTCGACAGGCGGCGGAACCGCCACACAATCGGTCGTCCCGGGACACGCGGTCCGCTAGCGCCAAGGCCGATCCCGCGCGCTGGGTCGCTGGTGGGGCGCGGGGGATCGACGATGCTTCTCCGGTCTGCCGATCGCCAACCGGCGGTCCTGCAATTGCCGACCGCGGAATCGAAGAAGGGCCGGCATTGCGCCAGCCCTTCTTCATAGTCTCAACCCGGCCAGGTCAGTTGCCGGAAACGTCACTCGAGTAGGCCGGACCCCAATGGGTGACCTGGGGTTGATGCGACTGCGTCAGGTTCTGGGCGTAGGCAGCACCGATGCTCAGGCTCAGCGCGGCAACCGCCGCCAGAAGGAACGTCTTCATGTGGGTCTCTCCATGCGTCTCGTGGCCGCCACACGCGGCGGCCGTTGTGGTGTTCGCGTTACCGAAGCGGATTACGCCCCGCCGAGCGCGTCATCCGAGTAAGCCGGCGTCACGCTGAACCCGTTGTGCTGCTGCACCGTCTGGGCGGCATAGGCCGACCCGAGGCTGAGGCTCAGGCTGAGCGCCGCGAGCGCGGCGAAAAGGAACTTCTTCATCGTTGGTCTCCTCTTGCGAGGTCCGTCACCTTGGCGGGCCTGGTTTTCGATCTCGTCGGCGACCGGTTCACTCGCCCTCGGCTGCCGACGCCACGGGAGATAGGCTTGCCAACCTGCCGGGATAATCCGACGATCGGGCACATGATCTGTGCGTAGAACGGTGAAATCATGGACCTGCTACGTGCCCTCGGCACCTTCGTGCGCGTGGTCGAGACCGGCTCGTTCTCCGCCGTCGCCCGCGAGACCGGCACCAGCCATTCCGCCGCCACCCGGCTGATCAGCCAGTTGGAGGACCATTTCGGCATGCGGCTGTTCCACCGCACCACGCGCCGGCTCAGCCTCACCGGAGACGGCCAGGACTTGCTCAGCCACGCCCGCCACCTGCTCGAGACGACGCAGGAGATGGAAGCGACGCTGGGGCGCCAGCGTGCCTCGCCCACCGGCCTGGTCCGCATCGGCATGGCGCCCGCCGTGGCGACGCTGCTCGTGCCGCGACTGCCGGCACTGTTCCAGCGCTATCCCGGGCTCTCCGTTGAGCTGGTGGTCAGCAACCGGTTCGGCGACCTGATCGAGGAGCGGCTCGACCTGGCGTTGCAACCCGGTCAGCCGAGCGATGCCTCGGTGGTCGCGCGCGCTATCGGCACATTCAGTTGGGTTCTTGTGGCCGGCCCGGCCTATCTCGAGCGACGCGGCGCTCCGCTTCAACCCGCCGACCTCGTCCGGCACAGTTGCCTGATCTACGAGAACGGGCCGGACAGCGCCCGCTGGCGCTTCGCCGGGCCCGATGGGCCGATCGACGTGCCAGTTGCCGGGCCCTTCCGCGCCGATAACAGCGAGATGGTGCACCGCGCTGCCCTGGCCGGCTTCGGCATCGCCATGCTGCCGGAATTGCAGGTGGCGGACGACATCCGGGCCGCCCGGCTCTATCGGCTGCTGGCCGACTATCCGTCCCGACGGGACCAGACGTTCATCGTCTATCCGTCGCGGCGGCATCTTGCCCCGCGGACCCGCGTGATGATCGACTTCCTCGTCGAGATGGGCCGCGCGTTGGAGGCGCGGCTCGCCGACGCGCGCGTCTGGGGCGAGAACGAGACCACCTGGCTGGTCTGACCATCTGTGCGGCGGGCGCAAAGGTCCTGTGCCTCCGCCCCGGGTAATCGCCGACTTTCGGCGGCGCCATCTGTCGGGGCGCAACCGGGCGGAAGCCGCTCGAAAGGGAGAAGTTCCGTGACCGTAGCTCAGCTTGTTCATCCCGTCCGCGGCCTCGTCCGGCACTCGCGTCGGCCGCCTTTGCACGCGCTGCGCCGGGCCGCCTTCCGCCGGTGGTCCTGCAACGCGATACTGTGGCGCGCCATCCTCACCGGACTGGGGTTCGCGGTGATCGGCCTGCTGATGATGGTGCTGGCGCTCGACGCGGCGGGCGTAGCGTCGCCGACGTTGCGCGCCCCCGGCGATGCGCCGGTGGTAGTTAGCGCGACCCCGGATCGCCGTTTGGAGATCTATCAGAACCCGGCAGACGCCTTGTCCGCGGCGATGCCGGTGCCCTGAGCCGCCGTGCCGCCGCCGAGTGAAATGACGGAGCGCTTGCCGTCGTCGTGGATCACCGGCTCGCTCGCCCGCCGCTTGAGCAAAACGGCCTGCACGGCAGCGGCCTCGGACGCGATGCGCTCCTGAAACTAGCTTGGCCCGTTGACGCGCAGGAACGCCGTGTCGAGGTGGGCGGGCTCGCCTGCCTCGTTGCCATAGTCGTATGCCACGAAATCCACGCCGGCCGCCCAAACGTAGAGCTGGCCGAACGCGACGCTGTCCGGATGCCAGGACTCGTGGCGCACCAGAGCGACCGCAAACAGCGCGAGGCATGCCGGCACCAGCATGCGGCGCTGCCACCGCGGGACCGCCGCTGCGCCCGGCCCAAGCCATTCGACGAACCGCAACAACGGCAGCGGGACGACCGCGACGTAGCCGTAGCGCCAGCCGAACACGGTCTATTTGGTCTGCGCAAGTGCGGACGCGGTGCGTTCGATGCAACCACCGGCAGCGAGGTAAACGCCCAGCCCGACGCACGCGGCAGTTCCCGCATCGCTCGGGGTCGTCGGCGCGCACAGCCTCTGCACCGTTCGGCCATAGCCCAAGAACGCCACGGCGATCAGCAGCATCACCGCCAGGGCACCGGTGGTGTACATCGCGCCCAAACCTTCGGAAAGTGTCGGATGTCGTTATCACCCGCGCCGAGCGACGGTCAGCTTGCGATGGCGTGACGGCAGCCGGCGGACGGCGCACGATTGTGCGAATGCGCCTTGCCGTGCTGTCCCACCCGCCGCAGCATTGCGATCTTCCCTCGCTTTGCGGACACCGGATGCCATGAATTTCGCCCTGACCCCGGAACAACAGCGGCTGCAAGCGGAGGCTCGCCGCCTGGCCGAAACGGTGATCGCGCCGCGCGCCGCCGAGGTGGATCGTTCCGAAGCCTATCCCTGGGACAACGTGGCGGCGCTGCGCGATGCCGGCCTGATGGGCTACACCATCCCGCAAGCCCATGGCGGAGGCGGCGGCAGCTTCCTCGACGCCGCGATCATCATCGAGGAGATGGCGCGCGTCTGCGGCGTGACCGGCCGCATCGCGGTCGAGGCCAACATGGGCGCGATCTCGGCGGTCATGCGCTACGGCAGCGAAGCACAGCGCCGGATGGCCGCCGAGTTGGTGCTGGGCGGCGACAAACCGGCGATCTGCATCACCGAGCCGGAAGCCGGATCCGCTGCCACCGAAATGACGACGCGGGCCGACCGGCGCGCCGGGCACTATGTGATCAACGGGCGGAAACACTGGATCACCGGCGGCGGCGTCTCCCGCCTGCACCTGATCTTCGCCCGCGTGTTCGACGAGAACGGCCGCGCGCAAGGCATCGGCGGCTTCCTGGCGGTGCGCGATCCGGCCGCCGGAACGCCGCGCGGCCTGGTGATCGGCCGCCGCGAGCCGGCGATGGGCCTGCGCGGCATCCCGGAGACCGAACTGATCTTCGAGGACCTGGAAGTGCCGGACGACATGGTGCTGCGCCGCCCGTCCGGCGCTCTGTGCGGGTTCGCCGAGCTGATGAACGCCTACAACAGCCAGCGCGTCGGCGCGGCAACCGTAGCGCTGGGCCTGGCGCAGGGCGCGTTCGAGGCGGCCACGGCGTTCGCCAAGGAGCGTCACCAGTTCGGCCGCCCGATCGCCGAGTTCCAGGGCCTGCAATGGATGCTGGCCGACATGGCGATCCAGTTGAATGCGGCGCGCCTCTGCATCCACCAGGCGGCGGCCTCGGCCGATCCGTTCCCCGATCCGCTGCTTGCCGCGCAGGCGAAGGTGTTCGCGTCGGAGATGGCGATCCGCGTGACCAACGACGCGTTGCAGATGTTCGGCGCGCGTGGCTACTCGCGGGCGTATCCGATGGAGCGGATGGCGCGCGACGCCCGCATGTTCACCATCGGCGGCGGCACCGCGCAGGTGCTGCGGAACTTCGTGGCGGGCCGGGTGCTGGGATGGAAGCTGCCGCAGACGCGGGACGGCCGGGCCGGCGACGGGTGAGCTTTCCTCCCACGTCCCCGGCCATCGCGCGGTGCGCCCGCCGGCTGTCCCCCAAAGGCTCCCGGTGGGTCCCGCCCGGGCGATGTTGCGTCACGCCAGGGCGATGTTGTGCCGCGACCGGGTGATGTCGTGTCATGACCGGGCTTGGCCGGTCACCCACGTCTTTGCGGTCCGCTGGGGCGACGCGGCCCCTATCGAGGACAAGGTCGAGCGCGGCAGAAAAGATCCGCCGCGGCCTGATCGAGCTGAAGCAGGCGTAGCGCAGCCGCGAATCGCAACGACGCGGCCGGCCGCCGTCCGACCCCGTGCACCAGCCTCGGTTCATCCGTGCGAACGGGTCAGGGCGGCCCGGTGGCCAGCGCCGCGGCCGGCGCGTATGGTTCCACCACCGGATCGAACGAATCCTCCGCCGCCTCGCCGATGAAGAACCCCAGGACGCGGCGGCGCGCCTCCCGTCCCATCTCCAGCCAGTCCCAGTTGCTCCCCGGCTTCCGGTCCTGCTCCTGGCAGAACGCCTTCTGCCGGCGGGCCTTCTCCTGCATCAGAGCGGCGACGCTGCCGCCATGCAAGCGGATGCTGTCGAACAGCTCGTTCCAGAACGGACCGGTGCAGAAGCCGGGCACCACCGCCAGGTCAAGGCAGATATCGACCAGCGTGCGGCCAAGCGGGCGGCGGCGCACCTGCGCCTCGAGTTCCTCCAAGGTCGGCATGAAGAGTTCGGGATCGTTCCAATGGGCCGGGCGGGACGGCGGCGGCGCCTTCCGCGCGACCTGTGCCTCGGCCGGTTGCTCGGCTGGCGCGGCCGGTGTCGCGGTCGCACGCTCCCGGGGGGCGACGAAGCCGATATCCCGGCCCCGTGCCGCGCGCGCGAGCAACACACGCTCCAGCGCGGTGGCACGCAGGATGCCGCGTTGCAGGTGCGCAAGAATCGCATACAGCCGCCCGGTGCCGAAGCAGGCCGCGATGGCGTTGAAGTCAGGGCTGGCGGCGCGCTGCTTCGCGGTTTCGGCGAGATGGCGGCCGAAGCCGAGCAGGATGCGAACGGTGTGCAGCAGTGTGGCGATGCGCGCAGGCATGGTCCGGCCGGACCGATCCGGTTGGGGATCGTGGGGTGGGGCAGGACAGGGAGTGGCGGCGGCGCGCTTCACGACAGTATGACTAACACGCGTTAGCCGCTTTTGTCAACGAAATTGTCGGCCGGACCGCTCCCGGGCGAGTCTCACCATCGTCTCATCGCGCTTCGGGTGAGACGGTGGGCGGCGCCGGTCGGGCAACTGCTCCTGGTGTATGGGGTCTTTGCTGCGCATCGCGTCCTGTGGGCTCGGCTGAGGCGGCAACTGTCCGACCGCACCGCTGGACATGGGGTGGTATCGCCACGGATCGCATCTCCCCGGTCTGCTGCCCACCGCGCCGGCCCGTTCTGGTGCATGGGCTCTTGCCGCCATGCCATAGGCCGATCGACGCCGGGCCAACCGGGGCGGAGCCGCTTGTCCCTCATGCGGCAGTTCCTTCCCGCCATCGTCGTGCCGCGCCGAATTGGTGCATGGGCTTTTGGCCGCACACGGCATGGCGCTCGCCGGCAGCTTGGAGACACCGCCGAGGCCGTACCGCTGGACATGGGGTGTTGCCGCCGAAGAACCTCTGGGCGGGTCGGACCCGCCGTCTCGGCCTTCGTCACAGGGTGCAAGGGAGTTCTGGTTGGGGGACAGCGACCGGGCAACCTTGCAGATCGGTGCGGCGCGCGGCGGCGCAAGCAAGCAAGCGTCTAACGCAGATGCAGGCAGATGGACGCCGATGCACGCGGATGGGACATGGGCCAACGCACCGGCGCTGCTCATCAGGATCGGCCGGCCGGGTTTAGCCGTGCAGCACCATGCCGGACCCCCGGCCCATCCGCGTGCATCGGCGTTCATCTGCTGTGCATCTGCGTAAAAATTCTTGCTTGCTTAGCCGCCTGCCGCGCCGTCCCCTCAAGCAGAGGCACGCCACGGCACGACACCGGATCATGGCAATGCGCCTCACGTTGCATGGATCTTTGCGCTCCGCCTGCGCCACGACGGTTTCCGCCTTGCCGGCAGCACCGCTGGGTCCTGGTTGTCGATCGCTGTTGGCATGCCGCCGCACCCTGTCAGTTAGTCCCTAACATGGCGATGCCGGGTGCCGGCTGCGAGGGGTCGCGGGCGTGTGGGGCGAAATGCACCGGTCGGGGGTGCCGGGTCGAACGCGGCGCGCGATCGGTCACGGCATCAGAATCCGGGTTTCACCGAGTGCGTACGGAGTTACACAAAGTAGATTTCCGTTGGTGATGCGCCCCGGTGGGTTGGCTGAGGTGGTAGCCAGGACGGGAGCGGAGTAGTTCGCGGGTCGCCTTCGACCCAAAGCAGTAGTAGCCGGGCCGCTGGGGCGGGAACCGCCGGAATCGACCCAAAGCAGCGGTAGCCGGGTCGCTCGGCCTGAACAACCGCCTGGGGCCTCTGGCCGCCATTCAGACTGAGACACGACCGTGCCGCGGCGCGGGTCCGCGCATCACGCGCCCGGTGCCCCGCTGCCGGCGGTATTGCTGAGGCGTCGTTCCGAACCAGCGCCTGACCGCCCGGAAGAGGCTGCTCTGATCATTGAAGCCCAGGACATAGGCCACGTCGGCAAACGACAGGTCGGCCCGTTCGATGTAGCGTTGCGCCAGTTCCTTGTGCGTGTCGTCCAGGAGCTGTCGGAACGCGGAGCCCTCCTCTTCCAGGCGCCGCTGCAGGGTGCGCTCGCTCATCGCCAGAGTGCGCGCAACCGTGGCGCGCCGTGGTTTGCCGTCACTCAGGCAGTCCATGATGACAGACCGAACCCGGGCGTTCAGCTCGGACCGATCCAGGCGGGCGAGATATTCGCCAGCGATCCGCTCGTGCACAATGCCAAGCTCCGCATGGACCGTGGGCAACGGACGCTCGACGTCGGCGTGCGAGAACAACAGAGCGTTCGCCGCGGCGCCGAAGCGCAGAGGACCGCCAAACGCCTCCTGGTACGGCAGGAGGTCGTCGTTGGCGGGCACGATCAATTCAACAGCCAGCGGTCGCAGATCACGGACCATGATCCATCGCAGGAACGACAGCCACGTCATGAGAGCAAAGGCGTAGCGCTGCCACGGCACCTCCTGTCCGCCGCTTTTCAGGGCAAAGGACAGTCGGCAGCCTTCCTGGCCGTCGGGAACGGTGATGGTCGCGACACCACTGATGATCCGGACGTATCGCACGGCTCGTTCCAGCACACCGCGCAGGTCGGGCGCCGACATCATGGCATAGCCGACGACATCGAAGCTTTCCGGTCGCGGAATCCGCGCGGCGGCAAGTCCAACCACCGGATTGCCCGACCGTGCCACGGCGAGCCGCCAGAGAAGGTTGAACTGTTCAGTCGGGATGCGCGAGTCGGGATTGTCCAGGACGGCCAAATCCAAGCCGGCCTCTCGGCACAACCCAATGACATCGACACCCTCGTGCTTGAAAGCCTCGACAGCTCCCTTCACCCAGCACGCCCTGACCCAGAACCGGTCGTGTTCCGTTCGACTCGTCGCCAGAAGTTTCTTCGCCATCTTCCCTCACCTTGGTCCCCACGCGCCATGCCCCGTCCTGTCCCGCCAATCTGACGGTGGCTGTGGCTTGTTTGCCGGGGCCGCGGCCTCGACGGGGCAGTATACAGATATCGGTCGGTATGCTAGTACCATACGGTATGAGCGTGCGCATGGGTGTCATACCGTCGTCACATACCTATCGGGATTGGAATTCCACACAGTATCCTGGATGCGTCCGCGGCTGGGTGGCGACAGTGCTCGAACTACGGAATGGAGGTGTGCGGATGGTGCGACTGACAAGAGAAGCGAGCCAGGCCAGGACACGTGCGAAACTGATCGATGCGGCGCGGACGGTGATTGCCGAACATGGCTATGCGGGGGCAAGCGTGGAGACAATTGCAGAGGCGGCGGGCTTCTCGAAAGGCGCGGTCTATTCCAACTTCGCCTCGAAGGAAGCGTTGGTCCTCGCACTCGTTGACACGATCACCGAGGCGTACAAGCGCATGAGTTATGAGATAGCCACTCGTCATATTGAAAATCCGCGGAGCTTCTATAACGCGCTGGCGGCACGATTCGCGGAGGAGGACGAGGCCACGCGCGTGGTTGCGCTTGAGTTGTTGATGCAGGCCAGACGGGAACCGGCGCTTCGCCCGGCGTTGGCCCGGGCATATCGTGCGCGCTGGGATCAGTGGGAGCAGATGATGAAAACCGCCATAGCGAGTCTAGGGGGGCAGCCGGTCGCAGAACTGAAGATACTCACTGAGGTGACAGCCGCAGCTATCATTGGTCAGTCTCTATTGGCGGCCGGCGGCGTGAACATATCAGACAGGCGAGCGCTCGTTGATCTGCTGTTCCGGGCGCTGTTTCGCTTGGGCGAAAGCCCACCCGATCAACGATTGTAATAGGCGTCTGGCAGCATCTCGCGCGCGATCCTGACGATCGGTCGCATGGCATCAGCACCCGGAGTGAGCCAGGCGGCGAGCAAAACGGGCACGGCGGCCGGTCAGGTCCTGAACGCAGTATACGATCTCTCGAAGCAGGCCGAACAACTATTCAGCGAGGTGAATACCTTCGTGGCCGGCGTCAGGGCGGCGTAATGGGCGCTGGTCAAAGCTTCGGCCTGAAGGTCTGCATTCCACCCATTGCAGACCTTCAAACACAGCAATTACCCGGACTGAACGGGGCAGTTGGCCACAGTGCGGCGTTCACTGAACGCAACGGGCCCGTGGCGGGGGAGCCCCGTCCTGGCAGATGTGAGCCCAAGCGGGCGATCTGGCATCGGGCCGGCAACCGCGCCATCCGGAGCCGAATGTGCTATCACCTGCCGCGGAGGCGAACCATGAGCATCATCCAGGCCCATATCCATGTCTCTCCTGACGGCACCATCACCGGATACGCTCCGGGTGCCGCACCAGGCGAGCATGACGCTGCGATCATCCTCCCGCAGCCAGCCCGCTCGCCCGCGGCGCAAGCCGAAGCCATTGCCACGATCCGCGCCATCCAGGAAGCGGTGGCGCAACTGCCCGTCCTGGACGACCGGCCGCCGGATGAGATCATCGGCTACGACGAGAACGGCCTGTTCGGCTGATGGTGATCGACAGTTCGGCTCTCGTCGCCATTCTGTTGCAGGAACCCGAGTCCGATCGGTTCATGCAGACCGCGGTGGCGACACCCCTCTGCCTGGTCAGCGCAGCATCGTATCTTGAGACCTGCATGGTCATGATCGGCAGAAGCGGCCCCTTGGCGCGCTTTCAGGTTGATCGCCTGGTGCAAGCGATCGGCGCCGAAATCGTGCCGTTCACCGAGAGCCAGTCGCGCCGAGCCGTCGACGCGTTCCTTCGCTATGGCAAGGGCAGGCAACGTGGCGCTGGCCTGAATTTCGGCGATTGCTGCAGTTACGCTCTCGCCGTGGAGACGGGGCTACCGCTCTTGTTCAAGGGCGACGATTTCGGCCGTACCGACGTCACCGTCGCATAGACGCGGTGACCGACCGGCACCGCGCCCCACCCGCATCACGTCCCAAACCCCCGCATCACCCCCAGCCCCTGCTCCAGATCGGCGATCAGGTCGGCGACATCCTCCAGCCCGATATGCAGCCGCACCACCGGGCCATCGAACCGACCACTCCCCGCGGTGCGGGTGATGAATCCGGTCGTCGGCAACGCCAGGCTTTCGAACCCGCCCCATGACGCGCCGATGCCGAACAGTTCCAGCGCCTCGACGAACGCATGCGTGCTTTCCGGAGAAAACTCCGGCCGGAACTCCACCCCGAACAGGCTGCACGCGCCGGTGAAATCGCGCCGCCACAGAGCGTGGCCGGGCGCGCCGGGCAGCGCCGGATGCAGCACGCGCGCCACCTCCGGCCGCTTCGACAGCCAGAACGCAACCTCGATCCCGGCATCCATCTGCGCCGCCAGCCGCACGCCCATCGTGCGCATGCCGCGCAGCGTCAGCCACACATCGTCGGGACTGGCGTACTGCCCCAGCCCGCGCGCCGCCGCGAACAGCGTCTGCCAGTCCGCCTCGCTGTTCACCGTGACCGCGCCGATCAGAACGTCCGAGTGCCCCGCTGGATATTTCGTCGCCGCCTGGATCGACACATCGACGCCGTGCGTGAACGGCTGGAAGTGATGGATGCCCCAGGTGTTGTCCATCAGCACCTTGACGCTCCCCGGCGCCCCGTGCGCATGCGCCGCGCGGGCGATCGCCGGCACGTCCTGCACCTCGAACGTATGGCTGCCGGGACTTTCGACAAACACCACCTTCGTGTTCGGCCGCAGCAGCGCCGCGATCCCGGCCTCGTCGATTTCCGGATGATAGAAGGTCGTCTCGATGCCGAGACGCTTCAGCATGCCCGAGGCGAAGTTGCGCGTCGGGCCATAGACGTGATCCGGCATCAGGCAATGATCGCCGGCATTCAGGAACGCCAGCAGCGGCGTCGTCACCGCCGCCAACCCCGAGCACACGATAGCGCAGCGCGTACCGCCTTCCACCTCGGCGATCACGTCCTCCAGCGCCCAGTGCGTTGCGCTGCCGCCCAACCCGTAGGTCAACGCGCGCTCGCCGCGCCTTGCCGCCAGCGCGCGCCGGTCGGCGACGGTCGGGGTCAGCACCGTGGAGCCGCGCAGCAGCGGCGGATTGACGAAGCCGTGCGTGCGCTTGCCGGCGCGGCCGGTATGCGACAGCCTGGTGCGGAAGCCGCGCGGCGGCGTGTCGGTCATTCAACCTGTCTCCACCGGGGTGTCCGCTCGGCCGCCCCATTCGGTCCACGACCCGTCATACACCGCGCCCTCCGGCAATCCGGCGAGGCGCAGACCCAGCGTCAGGATGCAGGCGGTGACGCCGGAGCCGCAGCTTGTCACCGGCAAGCGCCCGCCATCGACGCCGGCCTGCGCGAAGCGGGCGCGCACCGCTGCGACCGGACGGAACGTTCCGTCATCGTTCAGCAGATCGGTATAGGGGATGTTCGCCGAGCCGGGGATATGCCCGCTGCGCATGCCGGCACGCGGTTCCGGCGTGGCACCGGTGAAGCGGCCCGCGGCGCGCGCGTCCAGCACCAGTTCCGCCCGCGTTTCGACATTGCGCAGCACGTCGCCGACCCCGCGCAGCCGAGCCGCGCGGAAATCCGGACGGAAGGTCGCGGCTTGCGGCGCGGCCGGCTCACCGGATTGCGTGGCGCGGCCCTCCTTCACCCATTTCGGCAATCCGCCGTCCAGCACGGCCGCATTGTCATGGCCGAACAGCCCCATCAGCCACCAGCCGCGCGCCGCCGAGGCCAACCCCTTCTGGTCGTAGAACACCACGCGCGATGCATTGCCGACGCCAAGCTGGCCCATCAACTTGGCGAAGCGACCCGGCGTGGGGACCATGTGCGGCAGGTCGGTGTCGGTGTCGGCGATCGCGTCGATATCGAAATAGCGTGCCCCGGGAATATGCGCGGCAAGGAACTCGGCATGCCCGTCCCTGGGTTCGTTCGGCAGGTATTTCGTCGCGTCGAACACCACGATATCCGGCTTGCCAAGCTCTCCGGCGAGCCAGTCTGTCGTCACCAACGGTTCCATGCATCCCCCTTCTCACCAGCCGGCGCGGCAGTGTCGGCACCAGCAACGACAAGTCAATCCGGCACAAGACCCATGCGGAGATACACCGCCTGCACGTAGTCGCTCTTCGCCTCGGTATAGGCCTCGCGATCCGTCGTGTATTGCCGCGCGAGGTCGTGCTTCAACGCGGCGTAGCGCTGCGCCTCGTCCGGATGCGCCCGCAGGTAGTCGCGGAATGCCAGGCGCCGCTGCCACATCTCTCCCGCCGGTTCGGTGATATGCACGTGGTGCGTACGTCGCGCGCCGTACGGCGGCATGCCCTTCACGAAGAACATGCGGTCCGGCTTCGGATTGTCCTCCCAATAGACGTAGCCGAGCGACACAATCGGCGCGACAGCCGCTGTCCTGGCCGTCGCCAGCGAACGAACGGCAATCAGGATATCGATGATCGGCTTGGCGATCAGCCCGGGCACCGCGGTGCTGCCGAAATGCTCGATGCCAAGCACCAGCGCCGGATCGAGCACCCCGCGCAGCCGTTCCGCTTCCATTGCGAACTGGCGCGGCCAGTCCGGGTCGTACGCGACCAGTGCGACGTCATCCATCGACGCTCAGTCCGGCGGGGAAAATCCCATGATCCGCGCGAAGCGTTCGCGGTACGCCGGCCACACTTCCGGATTCACCAGCCTCGGAGGCCGCTTCCCATCCAATATCTCCAGCACCTGCTCCGCCGCGAAACGCGCCATGTTCTCGCGCGATTCCTCGGTGGCGCCGGCGGTGTGCGGGCTGACCAGCACGTTGTCGAACTTCAGCAACGGATGGTCGTGCGGCGGCGGCTCGTCCTCCCATACGTCCAGACCGGCACCCGCGATTTTCTTCGTCGCCAGCGCCTCCGCCAGAGCATGCTCGTCATGGATGAAGCCGCGCGCCGTGGTGACGAACCACGCGTCCGGCCGCATCAGCGCGAACTGCGCCGCCCCCATCATCCCGCGCGACTCGCGCGTCAGCGGACAATGCACCGAGACGAAATCCGCCTGCCGCAGCAGCTCGTCCAGCGCCACCTTTTCGGCCCCGCGGGCCTCGATCTGCGCCGCGGTGAGATACGGGTCGCAGGCCAGCACGCGCATCTTGAACAAGCCGCGGCACAGCTCGGCGACCCGGCCGCCGACATTGCCGATGCCGATGACGCCGACGGTGCGGTTCAGCAACTCGCGGCCGATATACTGGTTGCGCGGGATGTCGGGGCCGGCGCGCATGCGACGATCGGTCTCGATGATGCGCTTCGACAGCGTCAGCATCATCGCCAACGCATGCTCCGCCACGCCTTCCTTGTTGCCGCCGGACTGGTTCACCACGGCGATGCCCTGGCGCGTACAGGCATCGACATCGACGGTATCGTAGCCCGCACCGTTGGATGATACCGCGACCAGGTTGGGCGTGCGTTCCAGCAGCGCATCGGCAACCTGGAAATGCGGCGCGATCACCTGGCGCGAGGCGCCGATCTGGTAGACATGCGCCTGGGTCAGGACCGGCGTCGCAACGTCGTCAGGCGATTCGTTCTCCAGCCGGTCGAGCTGCACGTCCGGCCGCTGCGCCAGGATCTGATTGAACAGCGGCGACGACACGTATTTCACATAAAAGACGCGCTTGGTGTTCGGAGCCATGTTTCCCCCCAGATTGTTGGTCTCCCCCTCCCCTTGAGGGAGGGGGTTGGGGGGAGGGGTGCGTACAGCCGCCGTCCGTGGGTGTACCCACCCCTCCCCCAACCCCCTCCCTCAAGGGGAGGGGGAGGATCCCCACTTATCCCGACATCTCACCCCGCCAGAAACTTCCCAATCGCCGGCACCGATTTCAGCGCAGCCAGTTCCTCCGGCGTCGGCAACTGCGGACGATCGCGCTGCTGGTTCACCATGCACAGGAAGCCAAGCGGTTCACCCTGCGTGGCGCGAAACTGGTGCCAGGTCCAGGACGGAATCGTCACCAGGTCGAACGGCTTCACCGTCACGACGGCGTCGCCCAGCAGGCAGTGTCCATGGCCGCGCAGGATCATCACGGCGTGGGCATGCTCATGCCGCTCCAGTGTCGAATAGCCGCCGGGATCCATTTCGAAATAGCGCAACTCGCAACCCATGTCGGGTTCCTGGAACAGCACCTGGCGCGAGATGTCCTTGAACGGCGCGCTGCCATCCTGCTTGTACGGCATGTGCGCGACGCCATCCCAGCGGAAACCCTCGTGGAAGTCGCGTTTCTGTCCGGTCTGTTCGCTGTCCATGGTCTCTACCGATAGTCGTGTGCCGCGACGGCGCGCGTGAAGGCGGCGGTCTCCTCGGCCAGCCGCTCGCGCGCCAACAGCAGATTGCCGCCGATCAGCAACATTGCGTCGGCGCCGTAGAAGTCAAGCAGCTCCGGCGTGCGTTGCAGCGTCATGCCGCCGGCCGGCACCGGCAGGCTCGCGCGCATCCCGTCGCGCACCGCGCGCGCATTGTCCGCTAGTAGTCGGCAGGTGTCCGGCGAGTAGCCGAAACGGCCACCGAAATTGGGGAAGATCACCGCGTCCGCCCCGACCAGCCGGAACAGCGTGCCGATCAGCAGCGCGGGCGCGATGCGCGCCGCGCCGCCCAGGCTGGGATGCGCAAAGAACGCCACATCGGGAAATTCCGCAACCAGCGCCTGCATGTTGGCGAACCCGGCGATCAGCGGTGCCAGCAGCACGCAATCGAGCCCCGATGCCCGCGCCACCCCAACCTGCCGGCGCATCGCGTTCAGGTCGCCCGACAGGCTCGGCACATAGCGCGTGGGATGCCCGGTCGCCCGGGTCGCGCGCGCCACGCCGGCGGCGCAGGCGCGGACGCGATCTTCGAAGCGGCTGTAGTCCTGCGCGGCCAGACCGTGATCGTCCTTGATGTAGTCGATGCCGCCACGCGCGAAGCGCTCCGCCAACACGCCGAGCCGTTCCGCCGACAGGCCCTGCGGTTTCAGGGCAGAGCATGTCAGGGCGCGGCGGCCGGCGCCGACGCGTTGGCGCAGGCCGGCGATGCCGTGCCGGGGGCCGCCGAACGCCGCGACCAGTGCGCCGGGGAGCGTCACATCGTGCAGCACCACGTCGTCGTGCAGCGACGTGTTGCCGAACAGCATGTTGAGCAATTGCCCGGCGTCGTGGCCGATCGTTGCGGTAGCCAGGCCGATACGCACAGCGAAACGGTCGTCGTCCAGCGGTTCGATCGACTGCACCTCGCCGACGATGTCGCGCAGCACCGCCGGTTCGTCGATCGCCTCCAGGGGCATCTCCACGCTTTGCTCGACCGCGATCGCCTGCGCACGCGCCTCGATGGAAGCGGCATCGCTGCGCACGTGATAGGTGACGCCGAGCCGCGCGGTCATGGGCGCGGCACCACCAGCGCGTCCACCGCCACCGCGCCGGCCGCGCCCAGCATCACCGGGTTGATGTCCACCGCTTCCAGCCGGTCGCCGAGCGCAACGGCGACGTTCTGCAACGCAACCAACAGATCGATGCAGGCGCCCTCCGCATCCGGATGTTGCCAGCGTGCGCTCGCCAGCACGCGCCCCAGACTGCTTTGCGCCAGCTTGTCCACGATTGCCTCGCGCGACACCGGAACGGGCCAGATGCAGATGTCGCGCAACGCTTCGGCATAGATGCCACCGAGACCGCATAGCAGCACCAATCCCACACCCGGCGAGCGGCTGATCCCGGCAATCGCCTCCAGCGCGGCAGGCACCATCGGCTGCACGATCGCGCGTGGGGTGCCGAGCGTGGCGTACGCCGCCCGCAACGCCACCGCATCGCGCAGGTTGGTGCGCACCAGGCCGAGTTCGCTCTTGTGCGCCACGCCCTCGGCCACGCCCTTCAACACCACCGGCCAGCCGACCCGTTCCGCGGCGGCGAGCGCGGCATCCGCCGAGGTGCATGTGACGGTCTCGACGACCGGCACGCCGAATCCGCCGAGCAAGCGCAGGCTCTCCGGTTCGGTCAGCGTCCGGTTCGGCAGCACCGGCCACGCGGCGCCGGACCGATCCGGCGGAACCGGTTTCCCGAAACCGGAACATTCCGGTATCGCGGCGGGCAGCGGCGTCAGCAGGGCGCCGATCGCCTCGATCACGATGTCGGTCTCGGTGAACACGTTCATCGCGTGGGTTTCGTACCACGCCCGTTCGGTTTCGGGCATGCCGCCGGGGGCAACGATCAGCAGCGGCTTGCCGGAGGTCTCGCGCGCATTGGCCAGGGCCGCGCGGATCGGATCGCCCTGCCACGGGTTCATCGAATGCACCAGCGCCAGCATGGCACCCACGCCGGCATCGTTTGCCAGCAGCGACGGCACCGCGCCGGCGCGCCGCATGCCGCCGAAGATGCCGAGGTCGAGCGGATTGCCGATGCGCGAGAACATGCGATGGCTGTCGATGCGCCGATGCGTGTCCGGCGACAGACCCGCCAGCGTAACCCCCAATGCGGCGCAGCGATCGGCGAGCAACGACGCGCCGGCACCCGAGGTGGACAGGGCGCCGAGGCCGCCGGCGCAGCGTCCATAGCGGTCCAACAACGCCGCGGCGGTCATGAAGCCTTCCAGCGATGCGACGGTGGCGACGCCGCTGGCCTCGAACAGCGCCGCGTACGCCGCATTGTCGCCGGCGATGCGCGACGAATGCGCCACGGCAGCGCGGGCTCCCGCTTCCGAGCCGCCGATCTTCAACGCGACCACGTGCTTCCCGGCTGCAGCGGCCTGCAACGCCAGGCGGCGGAACCGTGCGCCGTCATCCAGCGAATCGATCAGCAACGCGATGACGCGGGTCGGCGCGTGGCCGATCGCGTATTCCATGTAGTCGAGCACCGACAGGTCGGCCTCGTTGCCGGCGGAGGCGAACAGCGACAGGCCGGCGCCGAGCATGTGCAGGCGGCCGGCCATCGCATCGAACAGCGCTCCGGAATGCGAGAAGATCGAGATGCCGCCGGCGGGGTGGCGTTTGGCGTGCGATGTGTTGAAGCCGATCGAGAGCGGCAGATGCGCGTTGTAGATGCCATTGCAGTTCGGGCCGACGATGCGGATGCCCTCGGCGGCGGCGATGCGCGCCAGTTCCGCCTGGCGGTCGGCGCCGGCGGCATCCAGGCTTTCGGCATAGCCGGCGGAACCGACGATCGCCGCGGTCAGCCCGGCCCGCGCACAGTCGCGCACCGCTTGCACCGCCGCCTCGGCGGGGATCGCCAGGAAGGCCACGTCCACCGGTTCCGGCAGCGCTGCGAGATCGGGGTGGCACGCGATGCCGTCCACGTCCTTCAGGCGGCGGCTGATGCCGTAGATGCCGCCGCTGAAGCCTGCTGCCCGCACGTTGGTCAGCACGATGTAGCCATGCTTGGTGGTGTCGTCGGAGGCGCCGATCACCGCCACGGCGCGCGGGTGGAACAGCGTGTGCAGCGCTTGCTGCGTGGCGGTCCGATCCGGCATGCGTCGTGTGCTCCTTGCATCGCGGCCGGCCCGGGCAATCGACCGGGGGATTGACCCGGCCGGCCACACTGGCACGGTGCCCGCATAGATAGCCAGGTCAGGCAGCCGTGTCAGGTTGCCCGGCGACGGCGGCGGCGCGTGGGAAGGCAAGCAAGAATTTTCGCCACAGATGCACACAGATGAACACGGATAGACCGATTTGGTGGGCGCGTGGTTGGCCCGACTCGCGGGTCGGCCGCCGCTGCATCCGTGTTTATCTGTGTGCATCTGTGGCGAAAATTCTTGCTTGCGGTGCAACGAAACGCCCTGTCCTCGCGGCATGGGCCATGACGATTGCTGAAGGAGCGACAGCATGAGCGACACGCACAACGATGACGGGGAACCAATCCTGCTGTCCGAAGATCGCGGGCACGTCCGCATCCTGACGATCAACCGCCCGGAGCGGATGAACGCGATCTCCCCCGAATTGAGCGACGCATTGATCGAGGCGTTCGTCGAAGCGAATTCCGACGATGCCGTGCGCGCGGTGGTGCTGACCGGCGTCGGCGACCGGGCCTTCTGCGCCGGCGCCGACCTCAAGGCGCGCAAGGAGGAAGACGCCGCCGGCAAGCCGTTCCAGCCACTGCTCTCGCGCGTCAGGCGCTACCTGTACGAAGTGGTGCTGGAGACGTTCAAACCGACCATTGCCGCTTTGAACGGCCCCGCGGTCGCCGGCGGTTGCGAGTTGGCGCTCGCCTGCGACATCCGCATCGGCGCGGAACATGCCAGGCTGGGGCTGCCGGAAGCCAAGCGCGGCAAGGGGGCACACTTCGCCAACGTGCTGTTGCCACGGCTGGTGCCGATGGGGATCGCGCTCGAGATGCTGTATCTCGGCGAATACATCGATATGGCAACGGCGCAGCGCTGGGGCCTGGTGAACCGCATCGTGCCGAAGGGCCAGGCGCTGGCAGAGGCGCTGCGCATGGCGGAGGCGATCTGCGAGAACGCCCCGGTGACGATCCGGCGCATGAAGGAGACCGCGGTAAAGGCATCGGGCCTGCCGATGGCCGCGGCGCTGCGGCTGAACGAGGGCATCAGCCCCTATACCAGCGAGGATCGCGTCGAGGGCGTGCGCGCCTATGTCGAGAAGCGCAAGCCGGTGTGGAAAGGGCGCTGAGCAGAAGGCCGCTTCCTCCCCCTCCCCTTGAGGGAGGGGGTTGGGGGGAGGGGTGCGTATATCCGAGAACCACGGCTGTACGCACCCCTCCCCCCACCCCCCTCCCTCAAGGGGAGGGGGAGTCTTTTTCCTGCCCGCTACCGCCGCAGCTCCATCTGGATCGGACCCTCGCGGCGGCCGTGGGTGAACTGGTCCACCTCCGGCACACCGCTGTCCATCAGCTTCGCCGCCGGACCGCTCCAGATGATGCGACCCCGGTAGATCATCGCCGCCGCGTCGCCGATGCGGCGCGCGCTCGCCATGTCATGCGTGATCGCCACGGCGGTGCTGCCGAGCCGCTTCACGCAATCCACCAGCAGGCCGTCGATCACCGCGCCCATGATCGGGTCCAGGCCGGTGGTCGGCTCGTCGAAGAACATGATGTCGGGCTGCGCCGCGATGGCGCGCGCCAGCGCCACGCGCTTCTGCATGCCGCCGGACAGTTCCGCCGGGTAGAGTTCGCCCACGCTGGGCGCCAGCCCGACCTCGGCGAGGAAGTCGGCCGCGCGCGTGCCGGCGTCGGCGCGCGCCAGCTTGCGTTGCGCCAGCAGGCCGAAGGTGACGTTCTCCCAGACCGGCAGGCTGTCGAACAGCGCGCCGTTCTGGAACAGCATGCCGATCCGCGAGCACACCGCCTCCCGCTCGTGGCGCGGCATGCGCAGGATGTCCTGGCCATCGATCTCGATGCTGCCGTCGTCCGGCTCGATCAGGCCGAGGATACATTTCAGCAGCACCGACTTGCCGGACCCGGAGCCGCCGATCACCACCATGGAGGTGCGCGGCATGATGTCGAGGTCGATGCCGTCGAGCACGACCTTGTCGCCGAAGCTCTTGCGCAGGTTGCGCAGGCGGATCTTGGGGGTGGTGCCGTCCATGCGGCGCTTGATGCCGTGCGGCCGGGGTTTGGGCAAGGTCGCTGAAAACCTCTCCCGCGCTGCGGGAGAGGTCGGCGCGAAGCGCCGGGTGAGAGTGATCGGGTCGGCAAGCAGCGGCCTTGCCACCGCTGCGTGCCGACCCGATCACCCTCACCTTCGGTGCCCTCGCACCTCGATCTCTCCCGCCACAGGCTTAAAGCCCATCGCGACCACGTACAGCTCGCTCGATTCCTTCCGGCTGGCCGGCGGCTTGGCGTGGCGGACCGACGCGAACGACCGCTTCAGCCGCAGCAGCATGTCCTTCTCCGAGCCGCCCTGGAACACCTTGGCGACGAAGCTGCCGCCCTCGGCCAGCACTTCCACGGCGAACGCCAGCGCCGTCTCGGCCAGCGCCATGATGCGCAGATGGTCGGTCGCGGTGTGGCCGGTCGTGTTGGGCGCCATGTCCGACAGCACGAGGTCCGCCTTGCCGTCCAGCGCCGCCACCACCTGCGCGGCGACGTCGGGGTCCAGGAAATCCCCCTCCAGCAGCACCGCGCCGGGCAGCTTGTCGATCGGCAGCAGGTCCAGCGCCACCACGCGCGCCGCGCCCCGCTGCACGGCCACCTGGGTCCACCCCCCCGGCGCGGCGCCCAGGTCAACCACGCGCGCCCCCGGACGGATCAGCCCGAACCGCTCGTCCAGCTCGATCAGCTTGAACGCCGCGCGCGATCGCCAGCCCTGAGCCTTGGCCGCCGCCACATACGGATCGTTCAACTGCCGGACCAGCCAGCGCTGCGAGGCCGCGCTGCGATTGCGCGTCGTCCGCACCGCCACGGCCAGTCCCCTGGGCAAGCCGCGCGGCGCCCGCGGACCCTTACCACCGCTGCCGGCGCTCATGCCGACCGGCGCGGCCCCGTCCGCCGCCCCGGGCGAGCGCCGTCGCCGCGCATCATCCGCAGCAGCATGCCCTCACGCAGGCCACGATCGGCCACGATCACCTGCGGCGCCGGCCACAGCCGGGTGATGGCAGCGAACACCGCGCAGCCCGGCAGCACGAAATCCACCCGCTCCGGCCCGACGCAAGGATGCTGCGCCAGGCCCTCGCGGCCCATCGCCCGCAGGCTGGCCAATGCCGCATCGGCCGCCTCCGCGCTCAGCACCACCCCGTCCACCAGCGGCCGCCGATAGCGCGGCAACTCCAGCGCGATCCCGGCCAGCGTCGTCACCGTGCCGGAGGTGCCCAGCAGGGTGACGCCGCCGTTGCGGATCTCGTGGCCGATGCAGTGGATCGACTCGAAGGCAGCGAACCGCGCGGCCACGTCGTCCACCATGGCGGCGAAGCCGTCCGGGGTGAAGCCGGCGCCGCCCCAGCGCTCGGCCAGGGTCACCACGCCGACCGGCAGCGAGTCGTAGCCGATCAGCGCCGGCCGGCCCTCGGTCAGCCGCACCCAGGCGAGTTCCGTGGAGCCGCCGCCGATATCGAACAGCAGCGCCCGCCGGCCACCGTCGGCCAGCAGCGGCGTGCAGGATTCCAGCGCCAGCTCGGCTTCCTCGCGGGGCGAGATCACGCCGATTTCGAGCCCGGTCTCGTGCTTCACCCGGGCCAGGAATTCGCGCCCGTTGACGGCGCGGCGGCAGGCCTCGGTGGCGATCGCGCGCACCCGGCGGACCGGGCGGCGGGCCAGGCGGGCGGCACAGGCATGCAGGGCGGCCAGGGCGCGATCCATGGCGGTCTGGCTCAGCGCGCCGGTGTGGTGCAGGCCCTCGCCGAGCCGGACGATGCGCGAGAAGCTGTCGAGCACGCGGAAGCTGTCCCCGGCCGGCGCACCCACCAGCATGCGGCAGTTGTTGGTGCCCAGGTCGAGCGCGGCAAAGGCCGGGCCGGGGAACCGGTGCGTCTGCGTTGTCCGGGCGGCGGTGAGGTCCGCCGAAGGAGCCTCCTGCGGCATCATAGCTGTATTGTCGTACGCACGTGGGTGCCGGGGCAAGCGCCGATTGCAAACACCACCCGACCTTGCCGAGATTTCACGCCCGGGAAGGGCCGACCGGCAAAGCGGCAGGGCAATCGGGTGAACCAAGCAAAGCCAGGGGCTTCGCCCCCCGGCCTTCGCCGGGGCAGGCTCTGGACCCCACCAAGGGGCTCTGCCCCAACGACAAGTGAGTGCGTCCCCCCGACCCATCAAATGGACAAGCCGCCGCCGCCAGTGCACACAGCAGGCAGTTCCTGGCGACCATGGGTGAACCGCATGCCGCAGACCGATGTCGGCCGTTCCGAGGACTTGCTCGATGAACTCTCCGCCTGGGTGCGGCTGGAAACCCCCACCACCGACCCCGCGGCGGTCAACCGCCTGATGGACGTGGCCGAGGCGGAACTCGCCCGCGCCGGCGCGGCGCTGACCCGCATCCCCGGCCGCGACGGCTACGGCGACAACCTGCTCGCCCGTACGCCGGGCGAGGGCGCGCCGGTCCTGGTCGCCGGGCATCTCGATACCGTCTGGTCGCACGGCACGCTGGACGCCATGCCCTACCAGGTGAACGGCGCGAAGGCGCACGGCCCCGGCATCTACGACATGAAGGCGGGCAGCTTCCTGGCCTTCCACGCGGTGCGCTCGATCCTGCGCCAGCAGGTGAAGACGCCGCGCCCCATCGTCCTGCTGCTGACGCCGGACGAGGAGGTCGGCAGCCCGACCAGCCGCGACATCATCGAGCGCGAGGCCGCCCAGGCCGCCGTGGTGCTGATCCCGGAGCCGGCCGGCCCCGGCGGCGCCTGCGTCACGGCGCGCAAGGGGGTGGGCCGGTTCGTGATGCGCATCGAGGGCGTCGGCTCGCATGCCGGCGGCGCCTTCCAGGACGGCGCCTCGGCGATCGTCGAGTTGTCGCACCAGATCCTGGCGCTGCACAACATGGTCGATCTGGACGGCGGCATCACGCTGAATGCCGCGCCGGTCTGGGGCGGCACGCGCCCCAACGTGATCCCGCCGGAGGCCGGCTGCGAGATCGACCTGCGGGTCAACTCGATCGCCGATGGCGAGCGCATGGAACAGGCGATCCTGGGCCGCACCGCGGTCACCGCCGGCTGCCGCGTCACGGTGGAAGGCGGCATGAACCGTCCGCCCTTCGCGGAGAACCACGCCATCCGGTCGCTCTACGAAACGGCGCGGGCGATCGCCGATCGGGTCGGCATTGCGCTGCCGAAGCAGCATCGCGGCGGCGGCTCCGACGGCAACTTCACCGCCGCACTGGGGGTGCCGACGCTGGACGGGCTGGGCTGCACCGGCGCCGGTGCGCATGCCAGCCACGAGCATATCCTGTGGCGGGACCTCGCGCCTCGGGCGGCGCTGATGGCGGGGTTGCTGGAGACGTTGTGAAGGCGGTCCGGCCGGCCGCTTGCCATGCTGTTCAACTCCCAGGCCTTCATCGTCGGCTTTCTGCCGGTCGTGCTTGGCCTGTACTACCTGCTCGCCCCGTACCGGGCCGCGCGGCAGGCGGTGGTGGTGCTGGCCTCGCTCGCCTTCTACGCGTGGTGGGACGTCCGTTTCGTGCCGTTGCTGGCCGGCCTCACCGTGGCGAACTGGCTGGTGGCGCAGTGGTTCGGCGCCTGGCGCGCGCAATGGATTCCGGTGCTCGGCGTCGGGCTCAATCTCGCCGTGCTGGGCCTGTTCAAATACGCCGACTTCTTCCGTGGCACGGTGTTCGGCCTGCTGGGCGAGGACTGGCATCCCTGGAGCCTGATTCTCCCTCTGGGCATCAGCTTCTTCGTGTTCCAGAAGATCTCCTATCTGGTGGACCTGCGCCGCGGCGACCGGCACATCTACGGCTTTCTCGACTTCTGCATGTTCGTCATGTTCTTCCCGCAACTGATTGCCGGCCCGCTGGTGCGCCACAACGAGATCATCCACCAGTTCGCTCTCGATCCGCGCCGTGCCGAAATGTGGGAGAACCTGTCGCGCGGCTTCGTGCTGTTCATCATCGGTGTGGCGAAGAAGGTCGCGCTGGCCGATACGCTGGCCATGGCCGCCGATCCGCTGTTCGCCAAGGCGATCGGCACACCGCTGTCCGCCGCCGAGGCGTGGACTGCCGCCGGCGGCTACACGTTGCAGATCTATTTCGACTTCTCCGGCTATTCCGACATGGCGATCGGCCTGGCGCTGATGTTCGGCCTGCGCATACCGTTCAACTTCAACGCCCCCTATCGCGCCCTGTCGGTGCGCGATTTCTGGCGTCGCTGGCACATGACGCTGAGCCGCTTCCTGCGCGACTACCTCTACATTCCGCTCGGCGGCAACCGCTGCGGTCCGTTGCGCCAGGCGGTCAACGTGGTCGCGACCATGTTGCTCGGCGGCCTGTGGCACGGCGCGAACTGGACCTTCGTCGCCTGGGGTGGCTTGCACGGGCTGGCGCTGGCGGTGAACCACGTCTGGGAAACCGGCGGTGTCCGCCTGCCGCGCGCGATTGCCTGGGCGCTGACGCTGCTGTTCGTCATGGCGGGCTGGGTGCTGTTCCGCTCGCCGGATTTCAGCCATGCCGGACAGGTGCTTGCCAGCATGGCGGGCTGGCATGGGCTGGGGCACATCAAGCTCGACCGCGAGTATGTCGTGGTGCTGGCTTTTGGCGCGGCCGTCGCGACCTTGGGGCCGACCAGCCAGGAAGCCGCGCTGCGCTGGCTGCGGCCGGAAACCTGGCTGGCGATTCCCGCCGGCGTCGGGCTGGCCTATCTGCTGCTGCTGGTCGGGGGCCGGCTGCCGAATGTCTTCATCTACTTCCAGTTCTGACCCGTGCGCGCCATGGCGCCGCTTCTTCCGTCTCGCCGCGGGCACGGCGGCGGCGGTGGCCGGCGTTCTCTACGCCTTTGTCGTGCTGGTCGATCCGTGGAACATCCTGCCGTTTTCGCCACCGCTGGATCGCCTGCCGGTCACCGGCAACCAGCGCTTCTCCTATCCGTCCCTGGCCCGCTCGGCGGCCTTCGACAGTGCGGTCTTCGGCGCCTCGACCGTGCGGCTGTTGCGCCCGGCGGCGCTCGATCCCGAGTTCCACGCGCGCTTCGCCAACCTGGCGATGAACGATGCGACGGTTTACGAGATATCGCGGCTGTTCCAGGTGTTTGTCCGGGCGCATCCGGCGCCCAAGGTTGTTGTGCTGGCACTGGATGTACGCTCATGCGCCACCGGCGACACGTACCAGCAGTTCACCCCGCGGCCGTTTCCGGAATGGATGTACCGCCCCCGGCTTTGGCGCGGCTATGCCGAGATGTTCAACCTGTTCGCGGTGCAGGAGGCCGGCAAGGAGTTCGGCGTCCTCACCGGCCTGAAGCCGGAGGACATGGGCCGTGACGGCTACACGCGCTTCGTGCCGCCCGACTCGCAATACGACACCGCACGCGCGGCCATGAAGCTGCGTGAGGAGGGGCCGGCGGTGCCGCCGGGCGAGCGCTCCGGCGATCCCGCGCGCTGGCGCTTTCCGGCGCTGGAGACCTTGGGCAGCGACCTGGCGTTGCTGCCGGCCGCCACGCGCAAGATATTGCTGTTTGTGCCGTACAATCACCGGATGATTTCGCCGCCTGACAGTCCGGTCGCGGCGATCTGGGATGCGTGCAAGCGCCGCGTGGTGTCGTTTGCGCAGGCCGTGCCGGACAGCCTCGTTGTGGACTTCCTGCTGCCGAGCCCGATCACCGACACCGACACCAATTACTGGGACGGGCAGCATTACCGCGTCGAGGTGGCGGACTTGCTCGCGCGTGACCTTGCGGCGGCGGATCGTGGCGAGACCGCCGCGGATTACCGCATCCTGTACCGCAGCGCGTCCGCACCGTAAGGCTGCGCGCGTTCGCCAGGGCGGCTCCCGGGCGCTTTGTGCCGGTGCCCGATCGACCGACTGGCCGTCGGCAAGTCCTGCGCCATGGCGGTCATTGCGGGCCGCGCGGCGACGCGGCACTCTTCCCGTCCGGCAGCCTGCGCATGGTCAGGCCGGGGCTTGCCTTTGCCCGCCTGCTGCGCAACCCTGACAATCAGCCAGACAGTCCCCGACAGGCAGAAGCGAGGGTGGAGCCGTGAACGATTCAGTCATTACCGATTCGGTGAAGCGTTTCAAGTGGGTCGGAACCCGCCCGATCCGTCCGGACGGCGTTCCCAAGGTAACCGGCCGCGCGCTGTATGGCGCCGACATGAAGATGGCGGGCATGCTGTACGGCCGCATCCTGCGCTCGCCGCACGCGCATGCGCGGATCAAGTCGATCGACACGTCGAAGGCGGAAGCGCTGCCCGGCGTGAAGGCGGTGGTGACGTCGAAGGATTTCCCGGACCAAAAATTCGAATATATCGGCCCGGAGCGGGTCGCGGTGAATTTCTGGCACGTCAGCCGCAACATCATGGCGCGCGAGAAGGTGCTGTACGAGGGCCACGCGGTGGCCGGCGTGGCGGCGATCAACCCGCGCATCGCTGAAGAGGCGCTGGCACTGATCGACGTGCAGTACGAGGTGCTGCCGCACGTCATCGACGTGGATGCGGCGATGGCGCCCGACGCGCCGCTGCTGTTCGAGGACATGATCACCCGCGGCGTCGAGCCGGCACCGACCAGGCCGTCCAACATCTCCAAGCGGCTGGAGTTCAAGATCGGCGATCTGGACGCCGGCTTTGCCGCGGCCGATGTGATCGTCGAGCATGAGTTCAAGACCGCTGCGGTGCATCAGGCCTATATCGAGCCGCATGCCTGCGTCGCCCGCGTCGAGGCCGATGGCCAGGGCGAGGTGTGGTCGTCCAGCCAGGGCCATTTCCAGATGCGCGCGCTGACGGCGCAGATCCTCGGCATCAAGATCGGCGACCTGCGGTTCTACCCCGCCGAGATCGGCGGCGGCTTCGGCGGCAAGACGGTAACCTATCTCGAACCGGTCGCCGTGCTGCTGTCGAAGAAGTCCGGCCTGCCGGTGCGGCTGATGATGAACCGCGAGGAGGTGTTCAAGGGTTCCGGCCCGACCTCCGGCTCGTCGATGTGGGTGAAGATCGGCGTGAAGCGGGACGGCACGATCACCGCCGCCGACGGCATCTTCAAGTTCCAGGCCGGAGCGTTCCCCGGCTCGCCGGTGATGAACGCGTGCCTGTGCTCGCTGGCGCCATACGACATCCCCAACGCGCGCACCGTCGGCTACG
Organism: Acetobacteraceae bacterium; assembly: GCA_049522565.1. Taxonomy (GTDB): domain Bacteria; phylum Pseudomonadota; class Alphaproteobacteria; order Acetobacterales; family Acetobacteraceae; genus JASHVB01. The sequence goes on along the minus strand of JBEKNT010000016.1, from coordinate 4,834 downwards.
ACGTGGTGTCGAACCGGCCGAAGGCGGCGGCGTATCGCGCGCCCGGCTCGCCGATCTCCGCCTTCGCGGTGGAGAGCGTGCTCGACATGTGCGCGCAGAAGATCGGCATGGATCCGCTGGAGATGCGGCTGAAGAATGCCGCGCATATCGGCACGCCGACCATCTTCGGGCCGAAGCACGCGCATGATGGCTACGCCGAGACGATCAAGGCGCTGCTGAACCATCCGGCGTACCAGACGAAGCTGGGGCCGAACCAGGGGCGCGGCGTGGCGTCCGGCTACTGGTTCAACGGCGGCGGCGAGTCCAGCGCGACGATCCAGGTGAACGCCGACGGCACCGTGCTGGTGGCGACCGGCAGCCCGGATATCGGCGGCTCGCGCGCGTCGATGGCGCTGATGGCGGCGGAGACGCTGGGCGTGGACTACAATCAGGTGCGCGCGATCGTCGCCGATACCGGCTCGGTCGGCTACACCCACGTGACCGGCGGCTCGCGCGTGACGTTCGCAACGGGTACCGCGGTGGTGAACGCCACCAAGACGGTGGTCAAGGACCTGATCAGGCGCGCCGCGGTGATCTGGGACGTCGATCCGGAAGGCGTGATCTGGGAAGACGGCCACGCCAAGCCGGCGGGTTCGAATGTCGGCGAGTTCAAGCCGCTGTCGCTGCGCGAGATCGCGGCGAAGTCGGCGGCGACCGGCGGGCCGATCACCGCGGCGGCGTCGGTGAATGCCGGCGGCCAGGCGCCGGGGTTCTCCACCCAGTTCTGCGACGTGGAAGTGGATCCGGAGACCGGCAAGGTCACCATCCTGCGCTTCGTTGCGGCGCAGGACGTGGGCCGCGCCATTCATCCGAGCTACGTCGAGGGCCAGATCCAGGGCGGCGTGGTGCAGGGCATCGGCTGGGCGTTGAACGAGGAGTATATCTACAACGCCAAGGGGCAGTTGGATAACGCCGGGTTCCTCGACTATCGCTGCCCGGTGGCGTCCGACCTGCCGATGATCGAGGCGGTGCTGGTGGAGGTGCCGAACCCGGCGCATCCATACGGTGCGAAGGGCGTCGGCGAGGTGAACATCTGCCCGCCGATGGCGGCGATCGCCAACGCGATCGAACGCGCCGTGGGCGTGCGCATGCCGGAACTGCCGATGTCGCCGCCGAAGGTTTTGGCCGCACTGGATGCGGCGAAGACGGCGTAACGGCGAAGGTTGCGCGAGATGGCCGCTGGTGTGGCACCGGCCCGGGTGGTGTTCACCAGCGGCTTCAGCGCGCGCTACACCGGCGGCGTGCGGGAGTTCGCGATCGAGGCGAAGAACCTGCGCGGCGTGATCAAGCAGATGGACACGCGGTTCCCCGGGCTGGGGCAGACGCTGGAAGACGAGACGACCGTCGCGATCGACGGGGAGTTGTACGAGATCGATTTCCTGGCGCCGGTGAAGCCGGGGGCGGAGGTGTTTTTCATTCCGAAGATCGAGGGGGGATGAATAAAATAGTGAGTCGCAAGCTGGGAAATTTCTATTCGCCTTCGTTGCGGCGAGGTCTCTGAGGCCGTTGACCACCCGACCCAGCGGGACGTAGAGCCGGGTCTTTATTCTGTTCCTTCACTACAATGGCTATAGACAGGTTATCTATGTCATGCAGGAATTTGGAATTCCCGTTGTCTTTCCGGAGAATTCCCCCGCGATCTCTTCACGCACCATCGCAGAACCACAAGCGGCCTCGCATTATGATCGAGCGACACCAGCGCACCCTTGATCTTCCGGCTCGCCAGCGAACCTACCACGGCTTCAGCAACCCGTCAGCCCGAGCCTTCCAACGGTGCTGCCGGCAGAGCGCAGCCAATGCGGCGCGATCCGCAAAGAGACTTTCTTTCTTGCCAGCGTTTCTCCTGAATCACGCCACCACCGCCCTCCGCAGCACCCGCTCCACCGTCTGCGGTGCCTCATCGATCACCATCAGCAACACCCGCGCCGCTTGCTCCGGCTGCCGCCTCCCCTGCTCCCAATCCCGCACCGCGGACGCGCTGAAACCGAAACGCAGAGCGAATGCCTCCTGACTCAGCCCCAGCTTCCCTCGGATCGTTTTGACGTCGATCGCCTCCGGCACATGCACGACGAAGCCTTCCGAGGCCTTCCCGCGCGCGAACGCGCGTGTCTTCCGCACGCTATCCAGTATACGGTTACCGGCCTTCGACATGGGCTCGCACTCCTGCTCGGTAGTCCTCCGCCAACCCCGCCAGTTCCTTGCGCAGTTCGTTGCGCTCGGCCTGAGAGAGATCGACCCGATCACCCTTACTGAAAACGTTGAGTAGAAAGACCGGAACATCCCGCCCGGTGTAAAAGGTGATCACCCGATAGCCGCCGCTCTTGCCCTTGCCGCGTCCCGCAACCCGCACCTTCCGAGCGCCGCCCGTACCGGGGATATCAACTCCCGCAGCGGGATGAGAAGCGAGCATCATCACAATTGCCGCGCGCTCGGCATCGGTCATTCCGGCTGCCTTCGCATCCGACAGGTAATCCGGTGTTTCGATAACCGCGTGCGTGACCGTCTCCCTGTAGCTTGCCCTATATACGGCAATGCCGCAGTTTTTCAAGTCCTCGGTTTAGGCCGCGGCGAGCCAGACGCCGGGTGAGCGTTTCTACCGCGGCCAGGCAAGAAGCCCGCGGTTAAGGACGGTCGGATGGCCGTACAGCCGGCGACCATAGCATTCCCCATCGGTTCTATTGGTCACAACATGACGTCGTCCGAGACGAGGTCGTCGTCGCAAGCGTCGACACCGTCGGTAAGTCGGCGCAACCGGGAAAGCTCCTTCTCCGTCAGCGCAGCGAGGCGTTCCGGGTGAGCAGCCATGTCCTGCGCGAGGAGCGCGAGATAGGCGGACACGGTCGGGTCCTGTTCGTCGTCAATGCGGCTCGGCATGGTCACCCTCCAACAGTCATCAGCGATATGATCAGGTTCCAATCGCAGACCAGCAATCGTCCAGCCTATTCCGCGACCCCCTTCGGCCCACCACGACTCGACACACCGCGCCACCGGTATAACATCGCTGCGCCGCAGCACGATCCGAGCGGCACCGGTCTGGGGGACTGAGCAATGAAAAGACGCACCTTCCTGGCGGGCGCCGCGACCGGCGTCGCGGGCCTGGCAACCGGCATCCGGCCGGCCCTGTCGTTCGAGCGTGTCGGCGACCGCCGCATGCTCGTGTTCTCCGGCGGCCAGCCGGTGCCGGTGCTCGACCCGCATGTCCGCTACGACTGGTCCACCCGGATGATGCAGCAGGCGATCTACGACGCCTTGGCGAAATACCAAGGCAACCCGCCGCAGATCGTGCCCTGGCTCGCCGAGAAATGGGACACCAGCGAGGACGGCCTGACCTGGACCTTCCACCTCGTCGGCAATGCGAAATTCCACAACGGCGACCCGCTGGACGCCGAAGCCGTGCGCTTCTCCTTCGAGCGTGCGCTGAAGCTGAACAAGGGCGTCGCCTGGATGCTGAAGGACCACCTCCAGCCCGACGCCATCAAGGTGCTGGACCCGCGCACCATCCAGTTCACCCTGAGCGTGCCCTATCCCGCCTTCCTGACCTTCATGCCGCTCTGGTACATCGTCAATCCGAAACAAATCGCCGCCAACACCGTCAACGACGACTACGGCCAGAAGTTTCTTACCGATGGCGACGCCGGCTCCGGCCCGTTCAGGATCAAGCGCTGGGACGGCCAGGCGGTGATGGCCCTCGATGCGGTCGAGGGTTACTGGAAAGGCTGGCCGATGGACGCCGCCGACCGTCCGGCCGGCGTGATCTACCGCGTCGTGCGCGAACCCGCGCCGCGCAAGGCCGCGCTGCAACGTGGCGAGATCGACATCGCTACCGAAATGACCCCCGACGACTATGATGAAATGGCGAAGCTGCCGGGCATTGTCATCAACTCGAATACCGGCATGACGCCGTTCACCATCCAGATGAACACCCAGAAGGGCGCCACCGCCGACCTCAATTTCCGCAAGGCGCTGGCCTATGCCTTCGACTACAATGCGTTGTTGCAGATCGAGAACAACGCCGCGACGCTGATGGACAGCCCGTTCCCCAACGCCCTGACCGGCCATATCGCGGTGCCCGGCATCCCACGCCGCAATCTCGACCTGGCCAAACAATACCTGGCCAAGACCAAGACGCCGCAGGGCGGCATCGAGTTGGAATACCTCCACGTCGCCGGCCTGGAGGTGGAGCGGCGGATCGGCCTGGCGGTACTTGAATCGTTGCAACCGCTGAACATCAAGGTGAACGTGGTGGCGCAGCCCTGGCCCACCCTGGTGGCGCGCGGCGCCAAGGCGGAAACCGCCGCCGACATGGTGGCGGTCTATGTCACCCCGGTCAGCACCGACCCCGACGTCGCCGCGGCGCAATACGCCTCCAGCGCCGAGGGGCAGTTCTGGGGCATGCATCACCTGCACGATGCCGCGCTGGACAGCATGATCGAGAAGGCACGGCTGGAGATCGATCAGGCGAAACGCATGACGATGTACGCGGATATCCAGACCCGCATCGTCGCGCTACAGCCCGCCATCTTCGGCATGCTGGAGGACCGCCGATGGGCGATGCGAACCTACGTCAAAGGCTTCCAGTACTGCCCGGTGCGCCTGACCGGCGAGGCCGATCTGTACACGCTGTACGCCGCCAAGGCCTAGGCGGGGTCGCGTTGGCCGCGCCTCGCATGCATTGCCGGGGGCGCGGGAAGCGCCAGGGGCTCTGCCCCTGGACTCCGCCAGTGGGCTTTGCCCCCTGGACCCCCAGCAAAGGCAGAGCCTTTGCAATCCACCCGTTTGGTTGGGCGGCGGGGAG
>JBEKNT010000015.1:0-37492 GCA_049522565.1 Acetobacteraceae bacterium | reverse complement strand
GTCAACGCTCTGGCCGTCGGTCGAGACGCGGGCATAGCCGTATTTCATGATACCGATTATGGCGGTAACTTATGCAAAGGAAAAGCCCTTGTTTTTCAGCGGCCTGATATCTTTGCATAAGTCTTGACTTCTGCAAACGTCGGCTGTCCGACGTTGAAATCGCACCACGTCAAGCGTCCGCTCTCCACCCAAAAGCGGCTCTCCAAATGGAACATGCTAAACGGGCCAAGCCGCGGCGGCGCGGATTTCCGTAACGCCGGAGTCCCCTGCCCCAACCGCTCTCGCGCGCCTCGAGCGTTCCCGCTTCGCGGGCGAGGTTTACGGGGCTACCCTCTCGCCCAATGACCTCCTTCCGATTCCTCCACGCGGCCGACCTGCACATCGACAGCCCGCTACGTGGCCTCGAGGCGGACCCCGACGCCCCCGCCGACCGCATCCGCACCGCGACGCGCGCCGCCTACACCAACCTGGTCGACCTCGCGTTGCACGCGCAGGTGGCGTTCGTGCTGATCGGGGGAGATCTGTTCGACGGCGAGTGGCAGGACTGGCGCACCGGCCAGTTCTTCGCCCAGGAGACCGCGCGCCTCACCCGCGCCGGCATCCGCGTGTTCTGCATCCGCGGCAACCACGACGCCGCCAGCATCGTCACGGGACGCCTCGCCCTGCCCGATGGCGCGCGCATGCTGCCCACCGACCAGCCCGCGTCGATCCGCCTGGCCGAACTGAACGTCTGCATCCACGGCATGGGCTTCTCGGCCCGCAGCGTCCCCGACAACGTCGTGCCACGCTATCCGTCGCCGCTGGCCGGTCATCTCAACATCGGCATGCTGCACACCTCGGCCACGGACAGCGGCACGCACGAGACCTACGCGCCCTGCACCGCCGAGCAACTCGTCGCGCACGGCTACGACTACTGGGCGCTCGGCCACGTGCACGCGCGCCAGGTGCTGGCGGACCAACCATGCTGGATCGTGTTCCCCGGCAACACCCAAGGCCGGCACATCCGCGAGACCGGGCCGAAGGGCGCCACACTTGTCACGGTGCAGGACGGCCGGATCGCCGACGTCGCGCATCGCGATCTCGACGTGGTTCGCTGGGCGCTGCTGCCGGTCGATCTTACCGGCGCCGCAACCGAGGACGACGCCTTCGCCGCGGTCCGTGCCCAACTTGAATCCGCACTCGACGCCGCCGGCGACCGGCTGCTCGCCGTGCGCATCGTGCTGCAAGGTGCCACCGCCGCGCATCCCGCGTTGGTGCGCGACCTCGGAGCAACCCGCGACAAGCTGCACGCCGAGGCGGCAAGCTGCGCCGCTACCGGCACGATCTGGCTGGAGAGCGTGGACGTGCGCACCCGCACCACGCTCGATCGCGAGGCCATGCGCGCACGCTCTGACGCCGTCGGGCTGCTGGTGCGGGAACTCGACAACGCCATCCCCGGCCATTTCGCCACCGAAGTACAGACCTACTGCGCCACCCTGCTCAATCGCGCCCGCCTGCTGCGCGAGGCACTCGGCGACGATCACCCTGCCGTGCAGGCCGCCGGCGGCAGCATCTCCCCGGAACTGCTGGAGAGCGCCCGCAATCTGCTGCTCGCGCGTCTGGCGGAAGGGTAACGGGTCGATGGGCAACCAAGTACGGCAGGTGTCAGGGACCAAGCGACTCCCCCTCCCCTTGAGGGAGGGGGTTGGGGGGAGGGGTGCGTACACCCGTGGTCAGCGGATGTACGCACCCCTCCTCCCGACCCCCTCCCTCAAGGGGAGGGGGAGTCTCCTACCCTCGGCGGCACGCTGACCACATGCGCCTGCTGTCGCTCACTCTTGAGAACTACGGAATCTTCCAGGCGCAGCGCATCGCGTTCGATCCGACGCCCGGCCGCATCAACCTGCTGATCGCTCCCAATGGCGCCGGCAAGTCCATCCTGCGCAACGCCTTCTGCGATCTGCTGTTCGGCATCCACGGGCAGTCGCCGATGGGTTTTCGTTACGGCTATGGCCGCATGCGGCTGATGGCCGAGGCCATCGGGCCCAACGGGACTCCGCTGGTGTTCGGCCGCCGCAAGGGGCAAGGCAACACGCTGATCGGCGACGACGGTGCGACGCTCGATCCCGGCGCACTTGCCGCCGTGCTCGGCCACACCGACCGGACGCTGGTCGAGCGGTTGTTCGCGCTCGATACCGAACGGCTGCGCGAGGGCGGCAGGGAATTGCTGGCGTCGAACGGTTCGGTGGCGGATGCCTTGCTCTCCGCCGCCGGCGGTTTACGGCGCGCGCGGCAGGTGCATCAGTCGCTGGAGAAAGCGCGCGATGCGCTGGCGCCGCTGCGCAGATCCCAGGGGCGACCGTTCTACCAATCGCTCGACCAGATGCTGGAGGCCAGGCAGCGCCTGTCCACCACTCTGCTGAAGCCCGAGATGCGCGAGAAGCAGGACATCGAGCTCGCGCATCTGCAGGCGGAACAGGAGCAGTGCAACAAGCTGGCGGGGGCGGCGTCGCAACGTATTGCGCGATTGGAACGGATTCGTCGTGTCGTCGGTGTGCTGGCGGAGTATGATGCGGCGGTCGCCTGGCTTGCCGCGCATCCCGACGCGCCGGACCTGCCGGCCAATGCCGGGGAGCGGCTGACCAAGGCGCAGGACGAGTTGCTGCGCGCGGAACAGTTTCTCGAGCGCGAACGCCGCAACCGCGAACCGATCGCCGAACAGATCGCCCGCATTCAATTCGATGCGACGCTCATCGCGCAAGGCGACGTCATCGAGCAATTGATCGACCGGGCGGGCGCGGCGCGGCAGGCGGTACTGGATATTCCGAAGCGCGAGGCCGAGCTTGCCCTGACGACGGACCGCGTTGCCGGCATCCTGCGACAGCTTGGTTCACAACTTCCGGCGGAACGCGCGAGCGAGGCGGTGCCGCCACGTGCCGCGGTGCTGCACGCGCGCCGACTGGCCACCGAACATGCGAAACTGCGTGCGACCCTGGCGCAGTTACCGGTGGAACTGGCGCAAGCCGGGAAGGACACAACCGCGACCGAGGCGGCGCTGGCAGAGTTGCCCCCGGCGATCGATAGGCGCGGCTTGACCCGGCTGCTGCGGGAGATCCGCAGTGCCGGCGAGCCGGATCGGCGCGCGCAGGAATTGCAGCAGACACTGGCGGACCGGCACGCGAAACTGGCCAATGCGGTGGCGCGAGTGCGTGGCTGGAGTCAGGGACCGGCCGCACTCATCGCGCTGCCGATCATGCCGGCCGAAACCTATGAACGGCTGCACACCGCGTTCACCACGGCGGAAGCCGCGTTGGCGGCCAGCGCCAAGGATGTGGCAGACCTGCGCAGCACGGTCGATGCCGACCGGCAACGGCTGCACGAGATTGCCGGCGGCCAGCCGATCCCCGACGCGCGTGCCATCGCAGCAGCGCGCGCGTATCGCGACATCGGCTGGCGGCTGATCTATCGCCGCGCCTTCACCACCGATCTGCCCGATGTTGCGCAGGAAAGCGGCTGGTCCGGCGAGGTGCCGCTCCCGCTGGCCTATGAACGCGCGGTTGCGGCGACCGACGAACTCGCCGACCGCCGCAATCAGGAAGGCGCGCGATTGGCGCAAGCCGCCGAACTGACGCGCCTCATCGGCGCATTAGAGACGAGGATCGCCGCAGCCGAAGCCGCACATGCGACGGCTGGCCTGCGATGCGAGGCGGCGCGCGCCGCATGGCAGGCAGCTTGCGCGGCACTTGCCCTGCCGCAGGATGCGTCCATCGCCGAGCTGCGCGCGCTACTGGCAGGCCGCGACCGGGTCATCGATGCAGACAGCGAGTTTGCCGCCGCGTCGCGCGAGCAAGCCGCGCTGGAACAACAGCACGCGTCTTGGGCAGGCAGACTCGCCGCCGAACTGGAACGACCGGGGGATCACGGCTCTCGCGATCTGCCGGAATTGCTGGCGCTTGCCGAGGAACGCATCGAGGCGAACAAGCGTGCCGAGGACTCTCGGGCCCGCTTGCACGATCGGCTGGCAACGCAGCGCGCCAGCCGCGACGACAAGGCGGACAGGCTGCGTGCTGCCGAGTCTGACCTCGCAGCCGTGATGCTTGCATGGGCGCAAGTGCGGCAGGCGTTGCAACGCCCCGACACGGAAGACCCCACCACCACGATCGAGTTGCTGGAATTGCTCCACGAGCTCGACAACGAGCAACTGTCCAGCGCCAGGCTGCGGAATCGCCTGCGTGAGATGCAGGACGAGATCGCCGCATTCCGCACCGCGGTGGCGGACCTCGCCGCGCGGCTGGCACCCGACCAGGCGGCAGAGGATGCCTTCGCCACCGTGCAGACGCTGCGTCAGCGGCTGAACCTGCACCGCGCCCTTGCCAAACAGCATGAGACCCTGGCGATTGCGCTGAAGCGCGCCGACACCGCGCTGACGCGTCAGCAGAAGCAACGCGATGATTGCCGAATCGAACGCGACACCGTGCTGGCGATGATCGGCAGCGAGTCGGTCGAAGCGGCGCAGGCCCGTGTGGCGCTGGCGGTCGAGCATGCACAGATGGCGGAGGCCGTGCGCCGCGGCGAACGCGAGTTGCACGAAAAGGGGGATGGCCGCCCGCTGGCGCAGTTGCGCTCCGAGGCGGTATCGATCCCGGTGGACGACATCCCCGGTGCGATCGAGATGGCCCAGGCCGAGCGCGACGCGGCGAACCGCGATGCGCAGGCGCTGGCGGCGCGCGTCGCCACGACGAAGCGGGAAATGGACGAACAGGCGCTGGCAAACACCGCGATGCAGGCGGCGACCGATCAGCAAGCGGCGGTCGCCGCGCTGCGCCGCATCACCGAGGAAGCGACGCTGATGCATCTCGCCGCGCTGCTGCTGGATGCGTCGCTGACCCAGGTCGAGATGGCCGGCACATCGGTATTGCTCACACGCATTGCCGCGCTGTTCAGTACCATCACCGGCGGCACCTACGCGCGGATCGAGGTTGACGATCCGGGCGACGGATCAGCCGGGCTGATGGCCGTGCATCGCGGCTTCCCCGATGAACGCAAGGCAGTGGCCGACCTGTCGGAGGGCGAGCGCGACCAGCTCTTCCTGGCGCTGCGCCTGGCGGCGATCGAGGACCATGTCGCGACCGCGCAACCCCTGCCGTTCGTCTGCGACGACATTCTGCAAACCTTCGACGACGACCGGGCGATGGCGGCGATGCAGGCGCTGGTGCAGCTCAGCGACAGCGTGCAGGTGATTCTGTTGAGTCACCACCGGCACTTGGCGGTGTTGGGCGAGCGTCTGGCGCCGGAACGGGTTCATCTGTGCGATATGGGGTTTACAGAAACCTCTCCCGCTACGCGCGGCAGAGGTCGCCGCGAAGCAGCGGGTGATGGTGATCGGGTCGCCCCATAGCCACCTTGCTTGTTGAATCGCATGCGGTTCGCGGCACCCTCACCCGCGTCACTGCGCGCCTCGACCTCTCCCGCGCATCGCGCGGGGGAGGTTTTTGCAGCCCCCGCTCGCCCGGGCCTACACTCAAGCGGCGCAGAACGGAGGAAGCCCCATGGGCGCGAACCACACGCCAACGGCATGCCGCCGATGAGCCGCAGCATCAGCGTCTCCGGCGTCGCACTGGAGATCGAGGAACGCGGCACCGGGCGTCCGTTGCTGTTCCTCCACCCGGGAGAAGGATTGCAGCCGCGGCATGCGTGGCTGGACGCGCTCGCCGCACGGTTTCGGGTGATTGCGCCGCATCACCCCGGCTTTGGCGAATCAACGCTGCCGGACTGGTTCGGCACGGTGGACGACATCGCGTATCTCTATCTCGATCTGGCGCGCACGCTCGGGCTGCAGGATGCCGTGCTGGTCGGCGCCGACTTTGGCGGCTGGATCGCGGCCGAAATGGCGGTGCGCACCACGCAGGGTTTCGGGCATGTCGTGCTGGCGGCGCCGCTCGGCATCAAGCTGGGCGGCGTTACCGACCGCGACATCGCCGACATGCACGCGATCCCGCGTGCGGCGTTCATGCGCCTGGCCTGGGCCGATCCGCAACGCGGCGAGATCGACTACACCGCGCTGCCGGAAACCGAATTGTCCGCCATTGTGCGCGGGCGCGAAGCCTTGGCGCTGTTCGGCTGGAAGCCGTACATGCACAATCCGCGGTTGAAACGCTGGCTGCATCGGATCGATCTGCCAACCCTGCTGCTGTGGGGCGAGCATGACCGCATCGTCACACCGGCCTATGGCGAGGGCTGGCGTGCCGCGATTCCCGGCGCACGCATGGAACTGATCAGCGACGCCGGGCACTTCCCGCATTGGGAACAGCCGGCGGCGTTCGCCGAACGCGTCGCCGGCTTCGTCGGCCGACACTGAGGGAACATCCCATGCGATCCTGGTATTTTTCCGAAATGGCCTATCACCCGGCGTGGCAGGAAGGCCTGAAGCGCGGCTCGCTGCGGGTGATCCTGCCGAACGAGAACCTCGACCCGGCGGAAGCGCACAAGCTGCTGCACCGCTACCTCGACGAGTTCGCGCTGTGCGACGAGGTCGGGCTCGACATCATGGTGAACGAGCACCACAGCACCGCGACCTGCATGACGGTGTCGGTGCCGATGGCGCTGGCGGTGATCGCGCGCGAAACCAAGCGGGCGCGGCTGCTGACGCTCGGCAATCCGATCGCCAACCGGCCGGATCCGGTGCGCGTCGCCGAGGAGATGGCATGGCTCGACGTGCTGTCCGGCGGGCGTTTGGAAATGGGTCTGGTGAAGGGCGCGCCGTATGAAATCGCACCCGCCAATTCCAACCCGGCGCGGCTGATGCGGCGCTACTGGGAAGCGCATGACCTGATTCTGAAGGCGCTGTCCACCTCGGACGGGCCATTCAACTGGGAAGGCGAATACTTCCATTACCGGAACGTCAACATCTGGCCGCGGCCGATCCAGCAGCCGACCCCGCCGGTATGGATGACCGGGATGAGCGTGGACAGCGGCCGCCTGGCGGCGGAGAAGGGGCACGTGATTGGCACGCTGCTGTCCGGTGGCACGGCCAAGCCGATGTACGACATGTATCGGCAGACCGCGCGCGAGCATGGCTGGGAAGCGGGGCCGGACCGCATGGCCTATGCCGCGGTGGTCGGCGTCGGGCATACGCGCGACGAAGGGCTGCGGCGCGCCGATCAGATCGCCGACTATGTGCGCACCGCACCTGTCGTGGCAGAGCAATTCACCAATCCGCCAGGCTACAACTCGGTGGCGGCGAACGTGGCGATCCTGAAGGCAGGGCCGCGCGCGCATCGCATCGTCAAGGATCGGCAGGGCAATATGATCGACCATCGCAACGCCTCGGTGCAGCAGTTCATGGACACCGACACGGTGTTCGCCGGCACGCCGGACGACGTGTTCGATCAGATCCGGGATTTCAATGCCCGCATGGGCGGCGTCGGGCATCTGCTGTTCTTCGGCCAGGGCGGCTATTTGAGCCACCGGGACGCAATGCAGAACATCACGCTGTTCGGGCGGGAAGTGGCACCGCGGCTGCGGGAGATGAACTGACGCATCCTTCCCGTTATGCCCGGGGCGCCATCAGTCCCACCATGATTCGCCGTCGATCGGCAGCGGCCGGTAGCCGCGCGCCCGGCCGACAGCAATGTAATGGTGGGCGAAATTGCTGTAGTCGCCCTGCGCGACTTCGAACGCCGCCATGGGATAGCGCGCCGCATACCACGCCGGCGCCAGCTTGAACGGCAGACGCTGTTCGCGGATACCGAACAGCAGGTAATGCGCCCGCGCCCCCTCCGTGTTGCCGGCACCAAGGATCTGCGCGACATCGGTGTTCGTCGCCAGGTAATAGTCCGCGTCGAAATTAGCGAGGATTTCCTCGTTCGAGGGATCGAGGCGCGGCGCCTCCTGCAACTGCCGCTTCAGCGCCGCATGCGAGACCGGCCGCCAGAACGGCGCGATGCGCCGATGCGCCGCCGCATGGTGTTCCAGCGGCACGGCGTAATTGATCGGGAACAGGCAGAACCGGTAGCGGGGATCGTCAAATGGCAGCAGGTCGACAAAGCCATACTGCAACGGATTGAACAGCCCGCTCACCGCCATGAAAATGCGGTCGGCATGCGACAGCCACGCCGCCAGCCAGGCGAACGCGCTGACCCCGACGACAATGTTCTTCGCCTGGCGGATCGCCTCGAAATCCGCCATTGCACTGCCGGTATCCAGGAACCGCGCCTGCGGAAACTGCGTGCGCAGGCGGTCGGCGTAGAGGCTGGGTACTCCCGGTCCGATGAACACCGGCGTCAGGCCGGTTTCGGCAACGATATCGGCGTAGAACTCGACCGGTGTCAGCGGATGGAACGGACCGGGCTGTTCCGACGCGTCCGAGGCTCCAATCGGACAAATGAGATGCCGTTCGTCGAATTCGGACGCTGCGGCGACCGGCGGGCGGAAGACGTTCCGATAGACGCCGGCATCCAGCAAGTTCTCCATGCGCTGGCCGAAGCCGGCATAGACGACGCGCCGAACCGCGCCGGCGCGCGCGCGTTCCGTCAGACCGTCCAGATCGATGGCATGCTGTCCCGCGACGATTTCTTCCGGCCCCGGCGATTCCAACGGCGGATGCTCAATGCCCCATTCCGGCAGCGCGACATTGGCGATGCGGCAGCCCGGCACCATGCTGTGGAATTTCAGCGCCACCATGTATTGAAACATCCGGCTGGCGAGGCCGCCTCTCGGCTCGACATGGAAGACTGGTCCGCCAGTGGCGTCGGACATGCGTACGACCCCGCCCTACCGAGCCGGCGTGGATGGCCGGGTCAAGCCTTGCCCGGGGGCGCTTGACCCCGGGGTCGGCGATGACGTGAGGCCCGCCGGTGCCGCGATCCGCGCACGGATCAGGTCCAGCCGCGCGGCGACCACGTCGAGGTCGATGCGCCAGGTCCGGTGATGCGGGCTACCTTCCCCCGGTTCGCCCGGGAACACGTCGCCCCAGTAGTGCAGCCCGCAGCCTTGCGCGAGCCGGTTGAAGCAAAAATTGGGGTAATGGCTGGGCACCAGTTCGTAGAGATGGGTGCCCGGCTCGCAGCCCACGATATTGCTCAAGCCGGCACCATGCGGGCCGATCACCAGGCTGGCGCGGCGAAAAATCGCGATCTGCCGGGTCAGCGTCAACGCGCCGGGCACGACGATGCGCACGCCCTGCCGTTCGAGCATCGCGATCAGTTCGGCCTCGTTCACCGCGACGCGGTTGGTCGCGTCGGTACGCGCCACGTAGATCTCGTCGGCGCCGTCGGTCGCGGGTAGCACCGCCTGTCGCAAGCACTCATAGGTGGCGGCAGCCGCGCGGGACAGGCTTCTGGCCATGCGCTCGCCGAGGAACTCGGCATATTCCGCACTACCCAGCCAGTAATGCGCCGTGACGTCCACTATCAGCCGCGGGACGTCGGCGTGGCCCAGCAGCGCCAGCGACTCCTCCTGCCAGGGTCGCAACGGCGCCAGCGCCAGGGCCACGTTCGGATGCCGCCGGTTACGCAGGCCCCAGTCGATCGCCGGCAGCGACTGCGTCATCCAGTGGAAGTAATTGGCGACGGAGACGTTGCATCCCAGGATGTAGTGCGTGGTCGGATCGGTCGGCTGCGGGTGCAGGGTTTGCGCCAGCGCGTGCTCGTACTCGTCCTGGTCGACCATGTACAGCGTCTCGGGGATCGGCTTGCGCCCGTTGGACAACGCCATTCTCGAGGCATCCAGGATAACGTCGCGCAGCCGGTAGGCCCGCACGGACTCGGTCGTCGTCTGCCGGGCGAAATGCGCCGCCAAATTCGGCGGCAGCAGCCGGGCGAAGCTGTCGCCCAGTGAGACCTCGGCATTCGTATCGGGCACCTGCATGCGTTCCAGCCAGACCACCTCCTTGGCCAGGTCGGCGATCGACGGAAGGGGAACGGAGGTTGGCTCATCCAACTCCGCATCCCACCCGGCCTGACCATCGTCCGGCGACGGCCGATAGCCGAACGCGCGGCCCACCGCCACATAATGGTGGGCGAAGCTGCTGTAGTCGCCTTGCGCAACTTCCATTGCCGCCATCGGGTAACGCGCGGCATACCAGGACGGCGAGTACCTGAACGGCTTGCGTCCCTCGCGCACCCCACCACGCCGGTAGTGCTCCCGGGCACCGTCCGCATTGTCCGCGCCGAAGGCTGCCGCGACGTCGGCGTTGACCGCCAGGTAGTAGTCCGGATCGAATGCGTCGAGCATTAGTTCCATAGGCGGATCAAAACGCGGTGCCTCCCGGAACAGCCGCCGCAGCAGGTCCTGCGGGACGTGGCGCCAATACGGAGCAATGCGTCGATGAGCGGCCGCATGCCGTTCAAGCCGCACGCCGTAGTTGATCGGGAACAAATAGAAGCGGTAGCGGGGATCGCCGAATGGCAGCAGATCGACGATATGATACTGCATAGGGTTGAACAGGCCGCTCACCGCCATGAAGATGCGGTCGGCATGCGACAGCCAGGCGGCGAGCCAGGCAAAGGTGGAAACCCCCAGTACGATGTTCTTCGCCTGGCGAATCACCTGGAAATCCAGCATCGCGTTGCCCGACTCCAGGAACTGCGCACCGGGAAACCGTTCCCGCAGGCGATCGGTGTAGCGGTTGGGGGCGGTCTGCCCCATGAACACCGGCATAAGGCCGGTCTCCGCGACGATATCGGCATAGAACTCGACCGGCGTCAGCGGATAGTCGTGGCTTCCACTGACGTCGAGCACGTCTTCCGCGCGGACCGGGCAGATAAGATGCCGTTCGTCGAACTGGAGAGGACTGATAACCGGAGAACAAAACACCGATCGGTAGAAATCGGCATCCAGGAAATTCTCCATCCGCTGGCCGAAGCCGGTATAGACGATACTGCGAAGCAACCCGGTGCGCGCGCGTTCCGCCAGGCCTTCCATCTCGATGTGCTGTTGTTGCGCGGCGAACTCGACCGGCTCCGGCAATGCGGCCGGCGGATGATCGATGCCCCAATCGGGGAACCGCACATTGGAGATGCGGCTGCCGGGCACCAGGCTCTGGAATTTCAGCGCCACCATGTACTGGATCATCTGGTTGCCGAGCCTGCCTTTCGGCTCGACATGAAAGACCGGTCCGTCGGACACGTCGGTCATCCATCGCCTCGCGTGGTCTGCTGCTTGTGTCGCGACACTGGAGGCGGCTGCGCGCGTCGGGCGTGCCGGTGCGCGATACTCCGGCTACAGCACCGCACGCGGGAAACTGTGGCGCATCTCGTCGCGCAATTGTTTTGCTTCGGTTTCATCCTGCCATGGCGCGCGGTAGCTGAAATCCCCGAACAGCCGCTGCGCCAGCGCCCGCATCCGCTCCGCCGGCGCTTCCTTCGCCGCAATAATCGGCGGCACCAGGTGGTGGCCGATGCCGCCCCACAGCAGCTTGAACAGTGGGCCGGGCTGCCCGTTGACCGGACCTTCCGTGCCGCCGTAGCCGAGACGCAGCAGGCGCCGCGTGTGCTCCACATGCTCATGGCCGTATTCGCGGAAGCGCGTGTCGAAATAGCCGCCGAACAACAACGCCTCACGCGAGAACACGGCGCACTGGGCAGTGATCTGCGGGCTGTAGATCGGATCTTCCAGGGTGCCGGTGCCGGCGACGAAGTGTTCCTTCAGCGATTGGTCGGCAAGGTTGGCGTGCCCCCAGCGAACCGCCGCATGCATCCACTCGATCTCCCAGTGGTCGGCCGACGGATACGCATCATCCTCCAGCAGCAGCACGACATCGCAGCGTAACAGCTCGGACAGCAGGAACAGGACACGATTCTTGTTCCACGCGATGCTCATGTTGCGCCCCGTCACGGTCAGCACCTGCCGCGCGCGCAGCAGGTCCAGCGTGCCGTCGGTGGAACCGTCGTCCGCCACCGCGACGACGGTCCGTGGATGCCGGGTGTGTTGCAGCACGCGGTCGAGCGTCGCGTTCAGGATCGACCGGCGGTTGTAGGTCACGATGCCGATGCCGAGCAGGAGGGGTGCGGCGGCAGGGGCTGGCACCGGGGCGGAAGCCGGTTGCGCGGGGAGCGGCTGCGCGGGGAGCGGCTGCGCGGGACGTGGCTGCGCGGCCAGCGAGGTGTCGTGCAGCATCGCCCGCAGGCGCGGGATGAAACGTACGATGCGACGGTCCGACACCGTCGCCGGTGCGTCGGCCGGACGAACCTGCTCGCCGAGGTTCGCGCCGGCCAGCGGCGCGGGAATGAACGGATTGCTCACTGCGATGGACGTTGTGACCCCGAGCTGACCTGGTACTGCCGATCGGGCGGGATAGCGGTTCACCACCATCACATCGTCACAAGCCTGCGCTGCCGGCTCCGCCGCCGGAACACGCTCGCCGCGCGCATTGCACATCACGCCCGCCACGGTGAAGCCGGACGCCACGCCGGCCATCCGCCGGAGATCGGACGTGCGCAGCAGCGTCGGCGCGGCGCTGTTCAGCGGCGAGTCGTCCGGCACGCGGCTGGTACAATTGCCAATGACGAGCTGCCCCGGCCGCCCCTGGTGGTCGGACGTGACGAAGGTCAGCCGGCGCAGCACCACCGCCGAGAACCCGTCATAGCGCGGCAACAACGAGCGGATCGTGTCGGTATCGAGCGGGTGGATGAACTC
Organism: Acetobacteraceae bacterium; assembly: GCA_049522565.1. Classification (GTDB taxonomy): domain Bacteria; phylum Pseudomonadota; class Alphaproteobacteria; order Acetobacterales; family Acetobacteraceae; genus JASHVB01. The sequence continues at coordinate 24,877 of JBEKNT010000015.1, read as the reverse complement.
GTCCTGCGCGACGAGGGCGGCCCAGGTAAAGCGGTTCGCGTGGTTGGCGAGGAAGTCGTCATGGGCCGCCGCTGGCCCGTCGTTGCGCGCCCAGTCGATCACGGTCGCCTGGTGGCCAAAGCGCGACCGGGCGACCAGGGCGGCGGTGCCATCGGTACTGCCCAGGTCGTACAGCACGAAACGATCCGCCCCGATCAGCCGGTGGAACGCAATCCATTCGAGAATACGGGGCGCCGTGTCCTGAACCACGGCGCCGATGACGATCGTATCCATTGGGGGCTCGTTGGTCCTGGGGCGCGGTGCATCCTGGCATAAGTACGCCTCGCCCGCGAAGCAGAGTTGCGCGGCGAAGCGGATCGACGCGGTTGGGTCGCAAAGCGAACCAACCGTGAGGGTGCAGCGTGCCGACCCGATCACCCTCACCGTCGTCGCTTCGCGCCTCGACCTCTCCCGCGAAGCGGGAGAGGTTTTGTCAGCCTGCTACCAGCAACACCACGGCACCGCCTGCCAGCAGGGCCAGCGGGTTCAGCTCGGTGAAGGCGAACGCGAGCGTCGCACCGGCGGTCACCGCATAGGCCACCCAGCCATGCTCGGTGCCGCGGATCAGCGCCAGCCCGCTGGCGAGGGTCAGGCCGATCGCCACCGGCGCCAGCGCGCGCTCCACCAGGATTCGCCAGGGGGCATGCGCGGAGCGGTGCCAGACCCGCGCGGCGACATAGGCCAGGACACAGGACGGACCGAACATGGCCAGGAACGCGACCAGCGCCCCGGCCAACCCCGCGGCTTTCTGGCCGATCAGCACCACGATCAGCGATCCTGGCCCCGGCGCGGCGCGGGAAATGGCGAAGAAGGCCAGGAATTCCGGCGCGGTGATCCAATGATGGACATCCACCGCGGCGCGCTGCATGTCCGGCAGCGTCCCGGTGCCGCCGCCGAAGGCCAGCAGCGACAGCCCTCCGAACAGCAGCGCGAGCTGCACCAGCGTGCCGATCATTCGCGCTGGTCCAGCCAGGCCAGCAACAGGCTCACCGGCAGCATCACCGCCAGCACGTGCAGCAGGCGAAACCCCAGCACACCGATGGAGATCGCGATGACCGCCGTCACCAGCGCGGGCACCAGGCGGCGGATATGCAAGCGGCCCAGCCGGATGCCGGTGCCCAGATTCAGCCCGATCGCCACCGCCCCCATGCCGGCCAGAGCGGTGCTGAACGAGGCGCCGCCCGGCATGCCCTGGCTGTGCAGGTAGAGCACGCCGAGCACCAGCACGATCGCCACCGGCAAGACGGTCAGCCCGGCCACCGCCGCCACGGCCCCGGGGACGCCGCGCAACTGGGCGCCGATGAACACCGACAGGTTCACATTGCTCGCCCCCGGCACGAGCTGCGACAGCGCATAGCCGGACAGGAACTGCTGGTCGTCCATCCAGCCTCGGCGCTGCACCACCTCACGGCGGATCCAGGCGGCCAGGCCGCCGCCGAAACTCATCATCCCGATGCTGACGAAGCCCGCGAACAGCGACGCAAGGCTTGGCCGGCGTGGTGGCTCACGATTCCCCATCGGGGCATTCAAGCCGGTCCGGTGTAGGCTGCCCAGCCTATGGTTCGCAGGAGGGTGGCAGCGATGGAATACCGGGGGTTGGGGACGAGCGGGGTGAAAGTCTCGCCGCTGTGTCTCGGCAGCATGATGTTCGGCGGCGCCACCGACGAGCCCACCGCGCGGCGCATCGTCGATCGCGCCCGGGAGCAGGGGGTGAACTTCGTCGATACGGCGGATGGCTACAACAACGGGAAATCGGAGGAGATCGTCGGGCGGGCGATCCGCGAGCATCGCTCGTGGTGGGTGCTGGCCACCAAATGCGCCAACCCCACCGGCCATGGGCCGAACGCGCGCGGCCTGTCGCGTCGGCATGTGTTCGACGCGGTGGAGGGCAGTCTGCGCCGCCTCGGCACCGACGTCATCGACCTGCTGTATCTGCACAAGGAGGACCACGCGACGCCGCTGGCCGAGACGGTGCACGCGCTGGCCGACCTGATCCGAGTGGGGAAGATCCGCTATTTCGGCGTGTCGAACTACCGAAGCTGGCGGGTGGCCGAGCTATGCCGGCTATGCGACGCGGCGGGTATCGACCGGCCGGCGGCGAGCCAGCCGCTGTATAACGCGTTGAACCGCGAGCCGGAGGTGGAGCACCTGCCCGCCTGCGGCTATTTCGGGCTGGGAGTGGTGCCGTACAGCCCGCTGGCGCGCGGCGTGCTGACCGGCAAATACGCGCCGAACGTGGCACCGGAACCGGAGACGCGGGCCGGGCGGCGGGACCGGCGGATGCTGGAATCCGAGTGGCGGGTGGAGAGCCTGCACATCGCGCAAGAGATCGCCGACCACGCGCGGGCGAAGGGCGTGACGCCCGGAGCTTTCGCCTTCGCCTGGGTGCTGCACAACCGGCTGGTCACCGCGGCGATCAGCGGGCCACGCACCGAGGCGCAGTGGGAGGACTACGTGGCGGCGCTGGCGGTGCGGCTGGGGCCGGACGACGAGGCGCTGGTGGACCGGCTGGTGTCGCCCGGACATCCGTCCACGCCGGGGTACAACGATCCGCAATATCCGATCGAAGGGCGAGTGGCGCGGTGACGGAGCGCTGGGGGGGGCGGGGCCGGCGCGTCCGATCAGCGGGCGCCCTGGCGATCGTCGCGCAGCCTGAGGCGCTTTTCGACTTCCAGCCGGAGTTCCTCGATCATCGTCTGGGTGACGGGGTCGATTGCCTCGATGGCCGTCAGCAGGGTTTCGCATGCCTCACGCAGCGCAAACAGCAGCCCGCGCTCCACGGCCTGGGCCTTGAGGTGGCGCGCCAACTGATCGGCTTCGGTGTGATGCCCGCTTGCCCGCAGGCGGTCGACCAGGTCCTGGGCCTTCTGTTTCGGATCGTCTGCCATGGTTCCAGGATGCCGGCGTTTGGCGGACCGTCGCATTGACCTCGATCAAAGTCCAGCCGCGCGGCTCAGGCCGGAAGCGCCATAAGCATGTGCCCCGGCCCTCAGCCCGCATCTGGCCCTGCTGTCCCCGCGGGTGCCTGGAAAGGAAGCCGCGCGCGAGGCTTACCGGGGCTGCGCGGGTGCCTCGCGTGGCTGTTGTCTTGCTGTCGCGATCAGCAGGTCGATGAAGTCCTTCAGCTTCATGCCGACCCGGGCGCCGGCGCGGACGGCCGGGCCATTGACGTGCGAGAGGATGCCGTCGCGGTAGAGCGCGCGGGAATCGCCAATGGGAGCGCTGTCCGCAGAGGTGGTGGCCGCGATGATGCCTTTCCCGTCGAGATCAGCCAGCCGTGCGATGCCGGCCCCGTCCATGCCGCCGCCGGCATCGCTGAAGAACACGGCGTAGATGTCCAGCGGAACGACGTTGTCCGTGCGGCCTCCGGATAGCGCTCCATGTGAAGCCGTAACGACAATCCGACCCGCATCGTCGGGTTGCAGCATGCCGATCGAATCGGCACAGATCAGCGCCGGTTCGCCGGGGACGTCGCGCATGACGAAGCGGGCACCCTCGGTGATAGGCGGTGGCGCGACGGTCGGCACGGTTGCCGCGCGCATGCGTTCGGCGCAGTCCCGGACGCTCTGGCCCGGCGCGCAGCCGAGCGCGGCGGCGGTGCGATTGACGTGGCTGATGATGCCGTGCGCAAGCATGTGGTCGCCGTCGCCGATATGACAGGTCTGCGCGTCCGCGGTCGCCGCGGCCAGGCCGATCTGGTCGAGGAAACCCAGCCCGACGATGCCGGCGTTGTCCTTGCCGATACCAGCATCGTTCATGATCACGGCTCGCACGGGCCATTTGGCCGCATTGAAGGCGTTGTAGCGGCCGCCATAGGACCCGGAGACGACGACGTGGGAACGATGCTCGGCGCGGACGTTCGAGCAACTGGCGACCGTCAGGATCCTTACGTCTTCGCTTGCCATCGTCATCGGTTCCCTCCCGCTGAATGTGCCGACCTGCCGCGCCGCCGCTGGTTTGAAGGATCGGCTGCTCATTCTATCCCGCCTCGCGCACTGGGCGAATGCCCGCTCCACGCGACCGCGGCCACACTGGCTCTTGCCCATTCCGCGACTGCAACAGGTCGCCGCCCCACGTTGGAGTAGCGTCACAACCATGGTGCGCCCGGGGATCCTACCCGGCAGTCCAGTTCGCCAGCGTCAGCGGCGCGGCAATCCGCGCGAAATGCCGCGTGTTGTTGGTCACCAGCACCGCCTCGGCCGCCAGCGCATGCGCCGCAATCATCCGGTAGACGGCGCTTGCAATACGGCGCCCTCACACATACCCCAGCCACCGCCAATACGTCGCGCCGAACACCAGGGTCAGCAGATACGCCAGTACCGTCAGCACCAGCCCGGTGCGGATGAAGTCGCGCGCCGTGAAAGTCTCGGTGCCATACGCCACCATCCCCTGCGGCGAGTTGACGGGGAGAACAAACCCGAAGCTAACCACGAACTGCAGCACCATCGTCATGCCGATAACGCTGATGCCCGGCGTCTGCACCTTCTCCAGCACCGCGATGACGATCGGGATCATCGACGCCGCCAGAGCCGTGGCGCTGGCGAACCCCAGATGGATGATGATCAGGAAGACCGCCATCACCGCCAGGATCGCCAGCGCGCCGAGCTGGTTCAACCCGAACGCCGTGACCACCAGGTTGGCCAGCCACGTCGCCGCCTTGGTCTGCAACAGAGCGGTGCCCAGGCTGATGCCGATCCCGAACAGCACCACCGTGCCCCAGGGGATCCGCGGCTGCGCCTCCTTCCACGTCATCACGCCGACACCGGGCAGAAACAGCAGCGCCACCGCCGCCGTCGTGGTCGTGGAACTGTCGAACGGATGCAGCACCCCCTCGGTCGCCCAGAAGCACAGCAGGATCAGCGACACCGTCAGCAGCCGCTTCTCCTTGGCGCTCATCGGCCCGAGCGCCGCGCGCGCCGTGGCGACCGCCGCCGCGCCGCCTGGCACCGTCGCGGTCTCCGGCGGCAGCATCCACATCATGATGAAATACAACCCGACCGACATCGCAATGGAGAACGGCGCCGCGGCCACCAGCCACTGCAGCCAGGTGATGTCCAGGTGCAGCATTTTCTGCACAAAGCCGATTGCCACCATGTTCTGCGCCGCGGCGGTCTTCACCCCGACATTCCACACGCTGACCGCCTGCACCGTGGTCAACATGACCAACGCCGCCAGCCGGCTGCGCTTCTCCGCGCCGAAGGCGAGCACGATGCCGAGCATGATGGGGATCACCGCGGCGGCCCGCGCGGTGGCGCTCGGCACCAGGAAGCTCAGCACAATGACCACCAGGATGCCGCCGATCACCACGCGGCTGGTGCGCACGCCGACCAGCGACAGGATGCCCAGCGCGATGCGGCGATCCAGGCCGGTGATGGTCATCGCGGTGGCCAGGAACAGCGCCGCCGCCACCAGGGTCAGCGCCGTGTTGCCGAAGCCGCTGACCGCGATGGTCAGGCCTTGCACGGTGCCAAGCAGCGCGTGCGGGTTGGCCGGATCCGGCGCCATGCCGAGCAGAAAGGCCAGCAGGGCGGCGATGACGACGGCGCTGACGGCGTAGTCCAGCGCCTCGGACACCCACACGACGACGGCGAAGCCGAACACCGCCAGCACGCGCTGACCGGCGACCGGCAGGCCCTCCGGCGTGGGCAGCACCAGGACCAGCAGCAGCACGGCAACAGCCAGCAGCAGGCCCCACAGCTTGGAGCCGGTCTGCACCGGCTGGGTGACGAGGGTGGAGGCGGACATCGCCCGGTCCTTTCGCGAAAGACTGGGGTGGTCCTATCTCACGGTTGCGTTAACCGCGCCTTGACGTGGGTCAAGCCGGGGGCGCCGCGCCGCGCAGGCGCAGCCGCCGCACCTCCAGCACCTGCCAGAGGAGCAGAATGGGGACGCCGACGGTGAGGTCGCGGGCGCGGCGGATCAGCGACACGCCGAGCGACAGTTCCGGCGGGACGCCGAAGATCGCGCCCAGGCCGGCATAGCCAGCCTCCTGCACACCGGCATTGATCGGCACCAGGAAGGCCAACGCGGCGGCGGCCGAGAGCAGGGCCTCGATGGCCAGGGCGTCGTCGAAGTCGATCGGCACGCCGATCACGCGATAGGCGATCCAGCCGGCGACGCCGGTGCCCAACCAGCCCAGCAGATGCACGCTGAAACCGATCGCCAGGCGCAGCGTATGGCCGTAGATCAGGCCGAGCTCGGTCTGTAGCACCTGGACGCGGTCGTTGGCGCCCTCGAACCAGCGCCCGGCGATGCGCCGCCCGAGGCGGGCGAACAGCGGTGCCGCCCCCTGTTGCAGCCAGATGAACGTGAACCCGGCGATGACCGCCAGCCCGAGCCCGACCTCGACCGGCACCGCCAGGCCGGAACGTGGGGCGCGGGCCAGCAGGATGCCGAGGCCGATGCCGGTGAAGGCGAGCTCGGCGAGGAACTCCGCGGTGACGTCCACCACGGTGGAGGCGGTGGCCAGCGGCCAGGAAATGCCGTGCAGCGTCACCGCGCGGGCGCCAAACACGAAGCCGCCGACCTGCGAGAAGGGCAGGCAATTGGCCGAGGCGTCGCGCACCATGCGGCCCCAGATCGGCACCCAGGGCCGGCGGCGGTCGCGCGGCGGAATGATCGCGTCCCAGGCCAGGCCGAGCACGCAGAACAGCAGCAACTGCCAGGCGACGATGATGGCGAAGCCGCCCCAGCCGGCGGACGCCACGGCCGCGACGACGCCGCCGAAGCCGTACCAGCCGACCAGCGCGATCGAGACGGCCAGGCCGACGAGGGCCAGGATGAAGGAGAGGGTGCGCACTGCGGGATTACCTCTCCCGCGGCGCGGGAGAGGTCAAGGCGCCAAGCGCCGAGGGGGAGGGTGATTGGGTCGGCACGCTGCCGATCGGCTGCACAGTCCGGTGAGACACGCGGCACCCTCACCCGGCGCTTTGCGCCGACCTCTCCCGCATCGCGGGAGCGGTTTTCACGCGCATGAACCGCCGCGCGCAGCGGACCAGGCGCGGCACGGTGCGGGGCCGCTTCCTGCGCGGGTCGTAGCCGCCCGGACGGCGGTCGTCCTTCGCCAGGCAGAGGTCCATCCGTTCGGCCGTGTCGATGTCGTTACCCACGGAACTCGCTCCGCTCACCGTGAAGATCGCGTCCTGCTTCTGCCCGCCGGCCACGTCGCGGGCAAGCCCGATCCGTTCCCAGACCAGGAGCCCCCACACTGCCAGCGTCTTCACGAAGAACCGCGCCGGCGCCAGAGCGGCATGGTCCGCCGGTGCCAGTCCGCCCAGTTGACGAAGCACAGGATGTCCCGGCGTTCGTCCTGGATCACCGGCGCGAACGTCTCCACCAGCTCCAGCGGGAACAAGCCGGAGCGGCGGGTCCGCGCGAACAGCCCGAAGACGAAGAAGCTGTCGATGCATTCGGCGTAGCCGGTGACCATGAAGCCCCATTCCGGATCGCGCGGTTCCAGGTATTCCGGCTCTGGCTCCAGCCCGATGCCGTAGGCGGCGACCAATTGGGACAGCACCTGCTTATGGCGGCCCTCCTCGAAGCCCATGTGCTCCAGCGTCTGGCGCAGCAGCGGATCGGCGACACTGTGCGCGTAGCTGGGGATGCGCCGGCCGGCGCGGCCCTCGGTCCGCACCGCGATGTCCCAGATCGGCCGGGAGATCACCCGCTGACGCGTCGGGGCATCCGGGCGGGCTATGCGATGACGGCTGGCCTGTACGGATTGAAGCTGTCCAGCGGCATGCGACAGAACGCCTCACGCTACCGGCTGTCGCCGGGCCGCCAGTCGCCGGCGAACCGCCAGTGCCGCGCGGCGCGATCCGCCGCCTCGATGATCGCGGTGTCCATGATGTTCCCCGATTGGCTCCGCGACGCCGTCATTGCGAGCGCAGCGAAGCAATCTCCCGCGAGTCTTGGCGGTCACCTGGGCAGGGGATTGCTTCGCTTCGCTCGCAATGACAGGGAAATGCGTTACGCCGCCTTACGGAAGGTCGGTGGAATGCCGGCTTTCGGGAGTTGGCCGTGCAGCGGCTCGTCCGGCAGGCCCTCGTGCAGCAGCCGCCGTGCCGCGAACAGCTTCTCCAGGTCGATGCCGGTGCGGAACCCCATACTCTCCAGCATGAACACCAGGTCCTCGGTGACGACGTTGCCCGAGGCGCCCGGCGCGTACGGGCAGCCGCCCAGCCCCGCCAGGCAGGAATCGAAGGCGCGGATGCCCTCCTCCAGCCCAGCCAGCGCATTGGCAATCCCGAGGCCGCAGGTGTCGTGCAGATGCAGCCCGTACAGCGTATCGCCGATCGCGGCACGGGTGGCGCGCACCACCTCCTTGATCTGCGCCGGATGCGCGTAGCCGACGGTGTCGGCCAGCATGATCTCGTCCACTCCGGCATCCGCCAGGCCTTTGGCCATCGCCACCGTCTGTGCGGTGGTCACCACGCCGTCGATCGAGCACCCGAACGCGGTGGAGACGCCGCAGACCAACGGCACCTTGCGCGGCTGCGCCTTCAGCCAGTCCATGACGCCGCGCATCATCTCGATGGATTCCGCGGGCGAGCGGTTCAGGTTGGCGCGGCTGTGGCCCTCGCTGACCGACACGGGAATGCTGATCTTGTGCACCCCGGCGTTGTAGGCGTTCTGCACGCCGCGCAGGTTGGGCGCCAGCGCCTGCACCGTCAGGCCGGGCACGGTTTCCAGCACGCGGGCGACGATCTCCGGCGTGTCGGCGAGCTGCGGGATGACGCGCGCGGGGACGAAGCTGCCGACCTCGATCTCGCGCACGCCGGCGGCGGCGATGGCGGCGATCCAGCGCACCTTGGTGTCGGTCGCCATGCGGGTCTTGGCGATTTGCAGCCCGTCGCGCGGGCCGACTTCGCAGATGGAGACGAATTCGCTCATGGGGCGGGAACCTCGCAAAACAGGATGCTGCCGGTTTCGGATTCGGTGATGACCAGGCCGCGTCCGTCGGGCGTGACGGCGCAGTTGGTGGTCATGCGGCCGACGGTTGACTGGATGCGATAGAGCGGCATGCCATGCGCGTCCACCACCCAGACGCAGCCGTGGCCGGGGTTGGCGATATACAGCCGGTCGTGCGCATCCACCGCCAGCCCGTCGGGGCCGACCTGGCCGGGCGGCACGCGGGCGAAGCACTGCGCCTTGCCGACCACGGCGTCGTTGCGAAGGGCAAAACGCCAGACTTCGCAGGAGCGAGTCATCGCCACGTAAACATGCGTGGCGGCGGCGTTCAGCGCGATGCCGTTCGGGCTGGGGCCGGTGGCGATCAGCCGGTCGAGGCGGCCATCCGGGTGCAGGCGCCAGACGCGGCCGGTAGGGTCGTGCAATCCGGTCTGGCCCTGGTCGGTGAACAGCACCGAGCCATCCGGGTGCAGCACCAGGTCGTTGAGGCCCTTGAAGCCCTCGCTCAGCACGGTCTGCAAGAGGGGTGTGACGGTGCCGGTGGCGGGGTCGATGCGCACCAGGCCCTTGCGGTAGTCGGCGGCGAGCAGGGAACCGTCCGGGCAGACTTGCAGGCCGTTCGGCCAGCCGTCGTATTCGGCGATCAGCGTCCAGGTCTCGCCGTCGATGCGGAAGATACGGCCAAAGGGGATGTCGACGACGAACAGCCGGCCTTGCGCATCGAAGCCGGGGCCTTCGAGGAAGCAGTCGGTCGGTGCGCCGGCACGGTTCGCGTCGGCCCACTCGCCGCGCTGCGGGCGACGGAACTGATCCGGCATGCGGGTGAGCACGCGGGTGGGGAGTTCACGCGGGGGTGCGAACCACATGCGGCGGAAGGTGTAGCGGGGCGCTGGGAAAGGCAAGGCAGCGGCGTGTCCTCACCCCCGCCCTGCCCGCGCCACCGCCCATCGTGCCTGAGCCGAGCCCAACAGCCCCTGCGGCAGGAAGATGATGAACACCACCAGCAGCGTGCCGTACACCACGTTGTCCCACCCCAGCGCCGCGGTCCCAAAGTAGATCCGCAGCGTCTCCGCCAGCACGATGGTGATGATCGCCCCCACCGTCGGTCCCAGCAGCACGTAGATCCCGCCGACCACGACCGCGAACACCATCTGCAACGACACCGAAATTCCGCTCACCGTGTCGGGGGAAATAAACATCTGGTACTGGCAGTAGATCGCCCCGGCGAACCCCGTCATCGCCGCACTCAGCGCGGTGACCTTCAGTTTTTCCACCGTCACGTGAACACCGGCTGCGCCGGCGGCGTCCTCGTCCTCGGCGATTGCCTCCAGCGCGTAGCGCAGCATGCTGCGATCGACCCGCCAGCGGATCAGCAGCCCGACCGCCCAGATCGCCAGCGCCACCAGGTACCAGGTCTGCTTGCCGGTGAACTGCAACGCATAGATCGAGTTGCCGCCGTTGAACCGCTCCGGCGTGTAGCCCAGCGAGCCGCCCGTGGTGTCGCGCGTCGCGGTTATCACTTGCAGCACGATCGCGCTCAGCGCCAGGGTCACCAGCGCGAAATAATGCCCGGTGATGCGGAAGCGCGAGCAGGGATAGGCGATCGCCAATGCCACCACCACGGCGGCGAGCATCCCCACCGGAATGCCGAGCCACGGCGTGACGTGGAAATAGTTCCACAACAGCGCGGTCACGTAGGCGCCGATGCCGAAGAAACCGCCATGCCCCAGCGACACCAGTCCGAACCGCCCCATCACCGACCAGGACGTGTAGACGAACGACCAGATCAGAATAATCACCATGATATGGAGCGGATACGGGGCCTGATAGACGAACGGCAGCACGATCAGCGCCGCGCCGACGACGACCCAGGGTGCCCAGTCCTTCATGCGCGCCGCGCCAGCAGGCCGCGCGGCCGGGCGAACATCATCACCACGAAGAACACGAACGCAAAGACGTAGCCCCATTCGAGGTCCAGGTACAACCCGCCAACCGAGATGATCTCGGCGAACACGAACGAGGCCACGAACCCCCCGAACATGTTGCCCAACCCGCCGAGCACGCAGATCATGAAGGTGATCGGCCCGAAGGTCAGGCCGATGAACGGATGCACGTCGTATTGCAGCACCAGCAGGCAGGAGGCGAGCCCGGCCAGCGCGCCGCCTATGGCTGACGTGATCAGGTAGACGCGGCGGCTGTCCACGCCCATCAGCGGCATGATCTGGCGGTCCTGGGCGATGGCGCGGATCGCGGTGCCGACATAGGTGCGGCTGAGGAACAGATACACCGCCACCATGCCAACCAGCGCGGCACCGAACGCCAGCAGCCGCGCGTAGCTGATGAACATGTCGTGCACCTCCAGCACCGGCAGGCGGATGCCCAGGTTGCGGAAGTCGATGCCGAACATCACGGTGGCGGCGCTTTGCAGGAAGAACAGCACGCCGCCGGTGGCGAGCAACTGGTTGATCGGCGCCTTGCCGAGCACCGGCTCGATCACCAGCAAATGCAGCAGCACGCCCAGCCCGCCGACGCCGGCGATGCACAGCACCGCTGCCACGGGGTACGGCACGTGATAGACCGAGAACAGGTAATACATGCCGTACATGCCCAGCATGACCAGCTCGGCGTAGCAGATCCACACCACGTCGATGACGCCGAAGATCAGGTTCAGCCCGAGCGCCAGCAGCGCCAGCACGCCGCCGAGCAATACGCCGTTGATCAGCGCCTCCAGCAGGTAGATGTCGAAGATGTCGGGCATGACGGCGTCAAACTCCGAGATAGGATGCGCGGATGGTCGCGCTTTGCAGCAACTCGGCGGCGGTACCGCTGGCGCGGATGCTGCCGGCCTCCAGCAGATAGGCGCGGTCCACCACGCGCAGCACCTGGTGAACGTTCTGTTCCACGATCAGCACCGTCAGGCCGCTGGCGCGGATGCGCTCCACCAGCGCGAACACCTGCTGCACGATGACCGGCGCCAGCCCGGCCGAAGGTTCATCGAGCAATAGCAGCCGCGGCTCCGACATCAGCGCGCGCCCGATGGCGCACATCTGTTGCTCGCCGCCCGACATGGTACCGGCGAGCTGGCGGCGGCGTTCGGAAAGCCGCGGGAACAGCTCGTAGACGAACGCCAGACGCGTGTTGAACTTTGCGCGGGCGGCGGGGATGTAGGCGCCGATGCGCAGGTTCTCTTCCACCGTCATGCGCGGGAACAGCCGGCGGTTCTCCGGCACGTGCGCGATGCCGAGCGCGAGAATGCGGTGCGCCGGCGTGGCGCGCAGGTCGGTGCCCTCCATGCTGATGGCGCCGTTACGCGGGCGGATCAGTCCGGAGATCACCCGCATCAGCGTGGTCTTGCCGGCGCCGTTCGGACCGATGACGCCGACCGCCTCGCCGGCGTTCACCTCAAGCGAGACGCCGAACAACGCCTGGAAGCTGCCATAGCCCGCATCGACGGAGGTCAGGGAGAGCATGGTGCCTGGCCGTCATGGCCGGGCGAAGGCCCGCCATCTATCGCGGGACCGGTGCCGCGATAGATGGCCGGGTCAAGCCCGGCCATGACGGCGGGCGGGCGAGCGGCCGTCATCGCCTGCACCGCCACCGCGTCGGTGCCGAGATAAACCTCGATCACCCGCGGATCACCCGACACTTCGCTCGGCAGCCCCTCGGCAATCTTCACGCCGTGGTCCAGCACCAGCACCCGGTCCACGACACGCATCAGCACGCCCATGATGTGCTCGACCCAGATAATGGTAATCCCCAGTTCCCCACGAATCCGCCGCAGCATCTCCGCCGCCTGTGCCATTTCGGATTCGTCGAGACCGCCCAGACTCTCGTCCGCCAGCAGCAGCTTCGGCCCCGTCGCCAGCGCCTTCGCCAGTTCCAGCTTCTTCAGTCCCGCCGCGCCCAACCCGTCCACCGGCGCGCCTCGGTCCACCGGCAGACCCACCAGCCGCAGCGCATTCTCCGCCGCCTCGAACGCCCCCGCGCGCGAGTGCCGCCCCTGCCCGTAGAACCCCGCCAGCGCCACGTTCTCGAAAATCGACAGCCGATGGAACGGCCGCGGAATCTGAAACGTCCGCCCGATGCCCGCATTGATGATCCGGTGCGGCGCCGCCCCGCCGATCTCGCGCCCCTGGAAACGGATCGAGCCCGCGGTCGGCGCCAGCGTGCCCGACAGCATGTTGAAGATCGTGCTCTTGCCCGAGCCGTTCGGGCCGATCAGGCCGAGAATCTCGCCCTGATCGACCCGGAACGATACGTCGGACACGGCGGTGAAGCCGCCGAACCGCTTGCTCAGTCCGGCGACTTCCAGCATCGGCCGGCGATCAAGGCGCCGCGTAGGGCGAGGACGCCGGCAGCTTCAGCACCGGCTCGCGCTGCTGCTGCGACTTCGGCCACACCACATAGCTCTTGTCGTCGATATACTGGATCACCACCGGAAACGCGCGGTCGTTCTGCCCGGCCATCGCCGCGTCCGGACCTTGGAACTTGACGCCGAAGCCCAGCATGGTGGCGCCCTCCGGCAAGTCGGTATCCATCGCCGCCTGGCGCAGGTCGTCGGCGGTGATGCCGCCGTACTTGGTGATCGCGCGCGGCAGCACGTCATACAGGAACACGTAGGTGTTGGACGCCGCCATGCCGAGATGCGGCGACTTGATCACCGTGTCCGGATGCAGCTTCATGTAGGCGTCGCCGACCATCTTGATCATCGGCGGCAATTCCGGCTTCAACGCGTTGGCATTGGTCTCCCAGATCGAGATCGGATCGACGTCGAAGACGTAGTTGGCATCGCTGCCGACCGACGACTTGATCTTGTTGTAGTCGGTATAGCCGGCGCCGTGGCCGATCAGGGCGTCGAAGCGCAGTCCAAGCTCGCGCGCCTGGCGCAGGAACAGGCTGATGTCCGGATTGTAGCCGGTGTGCAGGATCACGTCCGGCCGTGCGCGCTTCAGTTTGGTGATCAGTGACGACAGGTCGGGCGCGGTGACCGAATAGCCTTCGTCGAGCACCACATTGATGCCGGCCTTCTTGGCACCCATCTCGTTGCCCTTGGCGACGTCGGTGCCATAGGGACCGTCCTCATGGATGATCGCGACGCGCAGGTCCTTCGGATCCTTGCCGAGCTGCGGCTTGGAATAGGCGGCCAGCATCTCGGTGGAGGCCAGGCCCCATTGCGTCCCGTACGGCTGCGGGCGGAACACGTAGTGCAGGTGGCGGTCCGCCAGCACCGGCGAGGCGATGCAGGTGGTGATCCACATGAACTTCTTGAATTCCTCGATGCGTGCCGCCGCCGGGACGCATTCCGCCGAGGAGAAGAACCCCAGCAGCATGTCCACCTTCTCTTGCTCGATCAGGCGGACCGCTTCGTTGATCGCGACGTCGGGCTTGCTCTGCGCGTCGGCATAGATCGCATCGACCTTGTAGCCGTCGATGCCGCCATGCGCATTGAACCAGTCGATCATGATCTTGGCGCCGTCATAGTGCAGCGCGGAGCCACCGCCGGCGAACGGTCCGGTGAGGTCGTAGACCACCCCGATCTTGATCGTCTTCTCCTGCGCCCGCGCCGTCGCGGCGACCGCCAGCAGCAACACCGATAGCAACAACCCGCGCATAACGCAGGCACCTTTGTGCCGTAGCATTGGAACCCCCCTGATGGTTCGTTTTCTTTTGCTACCCCCAGCTTACGCAGGCGGCACGACCCGTTGCAAGCCATCGGTCCGATTGACCGGCGGCCGGCTCCGTCTCTATCCCTGCCATGCCAGCGGCCCCATATGCCGCTGCTGCGCCGGCAGGCGCCTGGGGAAAGGGGTCTACCTGATGCGCTTGCATTTGCCGGCTTGCCTGCTTGCGGCGCTGATCGGACTGAGCCTCGGCCGCGCCTCGGCCCAGATGCCGGGCGGACCGCCGCCCGCGGTCGGCGTCGTGCGGGCGCAGATGCGGCCGATCACCGAAACGTCAGAATTCGTCGGACGCATCCAGGCGGTCGAGCGCGTCGCCCTGGTCGCGCGTGTCACCGCGTTCCTGGACCAGCGCCTGTTCACCGAAGGCGCCGAGGTGAACCAGGGCGATCTGCTCTATGTATTGGAGCAACCGCCGTTCCAGGCCGACCTCGCGGCCAAGCAGGCAACGGTGAAGCAGTTGCAGGCCAATCTGACCGACGCGACCATCGCCTACAACCGCGCCGTGACGCTGCTGCGCACACCAGCCGGCCAACAATCCACCGTGGACGATTCCCGCGCCACCATGCTGGCCGACGCCGCCCTGGTGCAGAACGCCGTGGCGCAAGAGCACCAGTCGCAGATCAACCTGGACTACACGCAGATCCACGCCCCGATCAGCGGCAAGATCGGCCGCACCTCGGTCACCGTCGGCAACGTCGTCTCGCCCAGTTCCGGCGTGCTGGCAACGATCGTCAGCCAGGACCCGATGTATGTGGTGTTCCCGATATCCGTGCGTACCGCGCTGGAATTGCGGGAACGCTACGCCGACAAAGGCGGCTTCAATGCCGTCGCGATCAAGCTCCGGCTGCCCGACGGGCGCCTGTACGGCCAGAGTGGCAAGGTTGATTTCGTCGACAATACGATTTCGGCCAACACCGACACGCTGATCCTGCGTGGCAGCATTGCCAACCCGCCGCTGAGCGACGGCAAGCCTGGCAGCGCCACGATCCGCGAACTGGTGGATGGCGAGTTCGTCAGCGTCGTCCTGGAAGGCGTCCAGCCAGTCGAATTGTTGACCGTGCCGCGTTCCGCGGTACTGTCCGATCAAACTGGCGACTATGTCTATACCGTGGATGCGCAGAACAAGGTGCAGCAGGCACGCATCCAGCTCGGCCAGTCCACGCCGACCGTCGCCTCGGTACTCAGCGGACTGACCGAGGGCGCGATGGTGATCACCGACGGCGTGCAGAAGGTGCACCCTGGCCAGGTGGTTTCGCCCGGCCCCGCCAGCCCGCCGGTGGCCGCCAGCCCGGCCATGCTGCAAGGCGCCGCGACAACACCGAACTCCGGCATCGCGGCGCCGGCCAGCCCAACCGGCGGCAGCACCACGAACAACAACGCCAGCGGGCAATGATCTCCTCCGTCTTCATCGACCGGCCGCGGCTGGCCATCGTCATCGCCATCGTCATCACCATCGCCGGCGCGCTGGCGATGCTGCGCATTCCGGTCGCGCAGTTGCCCGACATCGTGCCGCCGCAGGTCACCGTAAGCGCCACCTATCCCGGCGCCTCGGCCAATGTGGTGGAGAGCGCCGTCGCCCAGCCGATCGAGGCGCAAGTGGTCGGCGTCGACAAGATGATCTACATGAAGTCGAACAGCGGCAACGATGGCAGCTACACGCTGACCGTCAGCTTCGACCTCAGTTCCAACCCGGATATCGACGTGGTCAACGTCAACAACCGGGTGCAGACCGCGCTGTCGCAACTGCCGCCCGAGGTGCAGCTCGAGGGTCTGACGGTCCAGAAGCGCTCCACCGCGATCCTGCAATTCCTGGCGTTCTACAGCGACGATCCAAAGATGGATCCGCTGTTCATCAGCAATTTCGTGCTGATCAACGTGCTGGACCAGTTGTCGCGCACCCCGGGCGTCGGCCAGGCGAACCTGTTTTCCAAGCTGAACTACTCGATGCGGGTGTGGTTCGACACCGATCGGCTGACCGCGCTCAGCCTGACGCCCGGCGATATCATTACGGCGATCCAACAGCAGAACGTGGTGGCGCCGATCGGCCGCGTCGGCGCGCGGCCTATCGGCAACGACCAGCAGTTCCAGTTCAACCTGCAAACCCAGGGCCGGCTGGTCACCACGGCGGAATTCGGCGCCATCGTGATTCGCGCCAACCCCGACGGTTCGGTGCTGCGGTTGCGCGACGTCGCCCGCATCGAGCTGGGCGCGCAGAACATGGACAGCGAGACGCGGCTGAACGGCCGGCCGGGCGTGCCGATCGGTATCTATCTCTCGCCCGGCGCCAATGCGGTGGATACCGCGCAGGCGGTGGCGAACACCCTCGCCACGCTGGAGAAACGTTTTCCGCCGGGTCTGCACGCCGAGATCATGTACGACTCCACCGCGTTCGTCAGGGATACCAGGACCGAGGTCACGCACACACTCGGCATCGCGTTCCTTCTGGTGGTGGGCGTTGTGTACCTGTTCCTCGGCAATGTCCGCGCCACCATTATTCCCACCGTCGCCGTCCCGGTCAGCCTTATCGGCACCTTCGCCGCCCTGCTCGCGCTCGGCTACACCGAGAACACCGTGTCGCTGCTGGCCATGGTGCTGGCGGTGGGGATCGTGGTCGATGACGCGATCGTCGTGGTGGAGAATGTCGAACGCGTGATGGGCGAGGAACCGGACCTGTCGCCGGCGGAGGCCACGCGCAAGGCCATGCGGCAGATCACCGGGCCGATCATCGCGATCTCCCTGGTGTTGCTGTCGGTGTTCGTCCCGGTCGGATTCATTCCGGGCCTGTCGGGCACGCTGTTCCGCCAGTTCGCGGTGACGATGAGTTGCGCCATGGTGATCTCGGCGATCAACGCGCTGACCCTGTCGCCCGCATTATGCGCGGTGTTCCTGCGCCATCATGGGCAGCGGCGCGGGCTGATCGGCCGCGTGTTGCGCGGCATCGACAGCGTGCGCGACGGCTATGCCTGGGTGGTGCAGCGCGTCGTACGGGTCGCCGCGTTGTCGCTGGTGGCGATCGCGTTGTTCGCTGTCGGGATCTATGTTGCCGCACGCAGCACGCCGACCGGGTTCCTGCCGGAGGAGGACCAGGGCGCGTTCTTCATCGCCGTGCAATTGCCGGATGCCGCCTCGGTATCGCGCGCCTCTGCGGTGGCGACCCGGGTGGAGCAGATCCTGCAAGCCATGCCGCAGATTCAGGACACGCTGTCGATCATCGGATTTTCCCTGCTCGATGGTGGCGTGTCGGAGCCGAACGCCGCCTTCCTGGTGGCACGGCTGAAACCGTTCGCCGATCGCGTCGGCGTGGCCAATTCGGTGCAGGCGCTGGTCGGCCGCACCTTCGGCGCCGTGCAGCAGATCCGGTCGGCGGTGATATTCCCGTTCAACCTGCCGCCGATCATCGGCCTGGGGACGGGCGGCGGGTTCGAGTACCAACTTGAAGCGCTGCAAGGCCAGGATCCGTCGGCCAACGGCTCGGTCATGCAAGGTCTGATCGCCGCGGCCAACCAGGACCCAAGGCTGACGCGCGTATTCTCCACCTTCACCGCGACCAATCCGTCGCTGTATCTCGACATCGACCGCGACAAGGCGCAGGCGCTGGGCCTGTCGATCAGCGATGTGTTCACCGCGCTGGGTGCCACGCTCGGCGGCGTCTATGTCAACAACTTCAACCTGTATGGCCGCACCTGGCAGGTGAACATCGAGGCCGAGCCTTCCGACCGCGGCGACATCCCGGCGATCTGGCGCATTTTCGTGCGCAACAAGAACGGCCAGATGGTGCCGCTGCGTTCCATTGCCAACCTGCGGATCGTTACTGGCCCGCAAGTGGTGACGCGCTACAACAACTACCGCGCGATCACCGTCAACGGCGGCCCCGCGCCGGGCGTGTCGTCCGGCTCCGCGCTGGAGGCGATGGCGCAGGTGTCGGGACGGACGCTGCCGCCGGGATATGGATTCGAGTGGACCGGCACGGCTTACCAGGAGCAGCTTGCCGCTGGACAGACCGGATTGATTCTAGGTTTGTCGGTGCTGTTCGCTTATCTGTTCCTGGTCGGATTGTACGAAAGCTGGACGATCCCGCTGCCGGTGCTGTTTTCCGTCGTGGTGGGCGTGCTGGGCGCCTATGCCGGCATCCGCATCGCCGGGCTGGCGGTCGATCTCTATGCGCAGATCGGCCTGGTGGTGCTGATCGCGCTGGCGGCGAAGAACGGCATCCTGATCGTCGAGTTTGCCAAGGAGCAGCGCGAGGCCGGGATGCCGATCCCCGAGGCGGCGGTACTGGGGTCGCGCATGCGATTCCGCGCGGTGATGATGACGTCGGTGGCATTCGTGCTCGGGCTGGTGCCCCTGGTCTGGGCCCACGGCGCGGCGCAACTGAGCCGCCGTGGTGTCGGTACCGCGGTGTTCGCCGGCATGATCGTGGCAAGCTCGATCGGGATCTTCATGATCCCGATGCTGTACGTAACGTTCCAGTCGATGCGCGAGCAGGTGAAGGCGCGGTTCCACCGGCATCCGCACGCGGCGGATCAGGCCGGCGGACATGACGATTGAGGGATGGCACACCGCGCGACGGTGCGCGGATTGCCTGACACGGTCTTGGCCTTCGCAGCCGCGCGGGCATTGCCAGTCGGCATCGAAGCGCCCGGGCCAGCCATCATGCCGCATTCGCCTGTCCACCGCCCTATGACAACGTGAACACACTGCTCGGCTCTTCATAGAACTCGAAATCGCGCCGCAGCCGCCCGGTCATCGCCGCGATGTACGGCGCCGAGGCACAGAGTTGCTCGAAATGCCGCTGGTTGAGCGTCAGCCCCGCGCGCCGGCAGATCGCCGCGATCTCGTCACGCTGCACCTGGCTGATGTCGGCCTTTTCCGGCTCAGGCACCGGCGGCAGCGCCGTGGAGAACGCCGCATCCGGATCCGGCAGCGGGCGCCGCGCACGCCACGGAGTCGCCGCTTCATAAGCATGCGCCACGCGCAGCACGGTCGCGTCGTCGAAGGGGCGGCCAACGATCTGCATCGACAGCGGCAAGCCCTCTGCCGTGAAGCCGATGCATTGCGCCAGCGCCGGACCGCCCAGCACGTTGAACGGCGTGGTCACCGAGCTCTTCTGCCAGAAATGGATCGTACGCCACGTCTCCAGCCGAGGCGCCGGGCCAGGTGCCGCCGCCAGCAGCACGTCGTATTTCGTGTAGACCGGCGCCATCTCGGCGATCATCGCGCGCCGCCAGCGCGACGCCTGGACATAATCCACGCCGGTGATCAGCAGGGCCCCGAGCGAGCGGCCCAGGAAATCCTCGCCGAAATCGGCCAGCCGCTGGCGCAGCACCGGCTCGTGCACGGCATAAAGCTCGCTTTCCGCACCGGTGATCTTCACGTCGCAATAGTCCTGCACCGGGCGGATGCGGACATCCTCGAGCGTCGCACCGAGATTGCGCAGCACGTCGAAGGCCGTCTGCAGCGCCGCCTTTGCCACATCAGGCGTCGCCACCTCGTGTTCGAACATCGCGCGCAGCACACCGATGCGCAGCCCCTTGATGCTGCCGGTGAGGGCCGCACGATAATCCGGCACCGGCCGGCCCGCGCTGGCCGGGTCCTTCGCATCATGCCCCGCGATCGCCTGCAACATGATCGCGCAGTCCTCGGCGGTCCAGGTCATCGGACCCGCGGTGTCGTAGCTGAACGAATTGGTATAGACGCCGCTGCGGCTCACCAGCCCATAGGTCGGTTTCAGCCCCACCACGCCGCACAGCGCCGCCGGATTGCGGATCGATCCGCCGGTATCGGAACCGAGCGCCCCCATCGTCAGCCCGGCGGCGACCCCGGCGCCGGAGCCGCTCGACGAACCGCCGGTGATATGCGCGCGGTTCCACGGATTGCGCGCCGGCGGCCAGGGCAGGTCGAAGGATGGTCCGCCATGCGCGAACTCGTGCGTCGCCAGCTTGCCCAACAGCACGCCGCCCGCTGCATGGAGTTTCGTCACCGTGGTTGCATCGAATTCGGGCACATAATCGGCGCGGGTGCGCGAATGGCTGGTGGTGCGGATGCCGGACGTGCAGTAGATGTCCTTGAGCGCGAACGGTATGCCGTGCATCGCGCCGCGATACCGGCCGGCCATGATCTCGGCCTCCGCCGCGCGCGCCTGGTCGAGCGCCCGGTCCGCGGTCACCAGCAGGTAGGCGTTGATCTGCGGATCGATCGCGCTGATCCGATCGAGGAACGCGCGCGTCAATTCCACCGGCGAGAGTTGACGACGTTCGATCAGCCTCGCCGCGTCGGCGATCGACAGGAAGTGCAGATCGGTGGCTCGCGGGGTTGCGTCGTCGGGCATGGGGCTACCTCGGCTGCGGTGTGCTGAGAGACGACATGGGAACCCGTGCGGCACGTCATGGCAAGCGGGCTCTTAAGCTGTAGGCCTGCGCTCTGACAGATGGCACACCGGTGGCGAAGTACGTTGCGGAACCCTTTGCATCGCCCAGCAGCGCCAGCGTGTGCCGCTCGATAACAATCTCCTCGTCGGTCGGAATAACATAAGCGGGGTGCAACGAATCCGGTCGCGTCAGGCACGGTCCCGCCGCCTGGTTCGCCGCTTCGTCCAGCACGAACCCAAGCCACCCCAGCCGGCGCAGCACGCGCTCGCGAATTTCCGGGCTGCGCTCGCCGATGCCGGCGGTGAACACCATGCCGTCGATGCCGCCCATGCTCGCCGCCAAAGAACCAGCGGTTTTCACCACGTGATAGACGAAGTACTCCACCGCCAGTGTCGCCAGCGGCGCCTCGCTCGCAAGCAGGGTGCGCATGTCGTTGGACACGCCCGACAGGCCCTTCAACCCGCATTCCTCGTAGAGGAAGTGTTCCACCCGATCGACAGTCCATCCCTTTTGCTGCTGCAACCACAGGATCACCCCGGGATCCAGCGAGCCAGGTCGTGTGCCCATCGGCAGTCCGTCCAGCGCGGTGAACCCCATCGTGGAATCGACGCTGCGTCCGCCGGCCAGTGCGCACATCGACGCACCCGATCCCAGATGCGCGACCACCACCCGACCCGACGCGATCTCCGGCGCATGCTCTGGCAACGCGCCGGCGATGTATTCATAGGACAGGCCGTGGAACCCGTAGCGCCGCACGCCCTCCTGATACAGCGCATCGGGGATGGCGAAGCGATCGGCCACCGCGGGATGGCCGCGATGGAAGGCGGTATCGAAGCACGCCACCTGCATCACCCCGGGGAATCGCTCGCTCAGCGCGCGCAGCACCGCCACCGCCGGCGGGTTGTGCAGGGGGGCGAGCGGATTGAGCGCCTCGATCCGCGCCAGCGTCGCCGCGTCCACCACCACCGGGGCGGTCATATCCGGCCCGCCATGCACCACGCGATGACCGAACGCGACCAGGCCGCTGCGTTCCAGCGGCCCATCGGGCACCGCCGCCAGCGCGTCCAGCGCCGTCGCATGGTCGGTCGCGTCGAGCACCGCCTCGTGCAACGGCTTGCCGTCCGCCGTGGTGATCCGCAGCCGGCCCTTGCCGCCGCCGATGCCGATGCCGATGCCCTCCACCGCCCCGACCTGAAGCTGACGCAGACCGCCAGCGATGCCGTAGACACCGAATTTCAGGCTGGAAGAACCGGCGTTCAGCACGCACAGGCGACGATTTGTCCGGTTGGCGGTCATGACCTCTTGGCCTTTCATCTCACGCGCAGGCATGCTGCGATCACACCACGACGAGCCCTGGAGAGACAGGACCATGACGACGACGAAATTCGGCCTGGCGCAACCCGTCCGTCGCGTAGAGGACCCCCGCCTGCTGATCGGCCGGGGCCGCTACACCGATGACATCGTCCTGCCTGGCCTGCTGCACGGCATTGTCCTGCGCAGTCCGCACGCCGCGGCGCGGATCGCCCGGATCGACACCGCGGCGGCAGCATCGCTCGACGGGGTTAAGGCAATCTATACGGCGACCGACCTGAACGCAGACGGCATCGCAGCGTTGCCCTGTGCCGCGCCGGTGCAGAACCGCGACGGCTCGGCCCAGGCGACGCCGCCGCATCCGGTGCTGGCGGACGGCATGGTGCGGCATGTCGGCGATCCGGTGGCGTTCGTCGTCGCCGATACGGCCAAGGCCGCGCGCGACGCGGCGGAGGCGGTCGAGGTGGATTACGAAATCCTGCCGTCGATCACCGACACTGCCAAGGCGATTGACAAGGGCGCACCATTGGTCTGGCCGGACGTCAAGCACAACATCGTGTTCGACTGGGAAATCGGCGACAAGGCGGCGACCGAGGCGCAGTTCGCCAAGGCCGCGCATGTCACCAGGCTGACGGTGGTGAACAACCGCATCGTCGTGTCGTCGATGGAAACGCGGGCCGCGATGGCCGACTACGATACCGCCACCGGACGCTGGACGCTGTATGCCAACACGCAAGGCGGCTGGCTGGTGAAGAACCTGATCGGTCCGGTGTTCGGCGCCGACCCGGAGAAGTTCCGCATCATCACGCCCGATGTCGGCGGTGGGTTCGGCATGAAGCTGTTCCTGTATGCCGAACATGTGCTGACCTGCTACGCGGCGCGCAAGCTGGGACGGCCGGTGAAGTGGGTGTCCGAACGCAGCGAGGCGTTCCTGGCCGACACGCAGGGCCGCGACAACGTCACGCTGGGCGAGCTGGCGATCGACGCGGACGGCAAATTCCTGGCATTGCGCACGCGCAATCTCTCCAGCATGGGGGCATATCTTTCCAATTTCGCGCCGTTCATCCCGACGTTCGCCGGCACCAGCGTGCTGTCCAGCATCTATGGGTTCCAGGCGATCTACGCCAACGTGCTCGGCGTGTTCACCAACACCGTGCCGGTGGACGCCTACCGCGGCGCCGGCCGGCCGGAGGCCAACTACCTGGTGGAACGCCTGGTGGACGCCGCGGCGCGCGAATTGAAGATCGACCGTGCCGAACTGCGCCGGCGCAACATGGTGCCGCCGAGCGCGATGCCGCATGCGACGCCGGTCGGCAAGTCGTACGACAGCGGCGATTTCCGCAAGGTGTTCGATATCGCGCTGGACAAGATGGACTATGCCGGCTTCGCGGTGCGTCGAGCCGACGCGGCGAAGCGCGGCAAACGGCGTGGCATCGGGTTCGCGTACTATCTGGAAGCCACCGGTGGCGATCCGACCGAACGCGCGGAAATCCGTTTCGCCGAGGACGGGTTCGTCGATGTCTATGTCGGCACGCAATCCACCGGCCAGGGGCACGAGACCGCCTACGTGCAGCTCACCGCCACCCGGTTGGGCATCGACGGAGAGAAGATTCGCATCCGCCAGGGCGACACCGATACGATCCCGGTCGGCGGCGGCACCGGTGGCGCGCGCAGCCTGTACTCCGAGGGCCAGGCGATCGTGCTCACCACCGATTCGGTGATCGCCAAGGGCAAGCAGGCGGCCGGCGAAATGCTGGAGGCGGCGGCTGCGGATATCGTGTTTGCCGAAGGACGGTTCTCGATCGTCGGCACCGATCGCGGCGTGGACATTTTGACGCTGGCGGCGACGCAGCGGCAGAAGGCAGCGGCCGGCGGGCAAGCGACCACGCTGGATACGGCGGAGGTCGCGAACATCGATTTCCATACCTTTCCCAATGGCTGCCATCTGGCCGAGGTGGAGGTGGACCCGGAGACCGGTGTGGTCAGCGTGGTGCGCTACGCGGTGTTCGACGATGTCGGCAAGGCGGTGAACCCGTTGATCGTCAGCGGCCAGGTACAGGGCGGCGTGGCGCAGGGCACCGGCCAAGCACTGTTCGAACGCACCGCCTACGATGCGGGATCGGGCCAGCTCCTGTCAGGCAGTTTCATGGACTACGCGCTGGCGCGTGCCGATGACCTGCCGGAGATTTATGTTGAGCTGGTGGAGATTCCCTGCACCACCAACCCGCTCGGCGTGAAGGGTGCCGGTGAGGCGGGCGCGGTCGGCAGCCCTCCGGCGGTGATCAACGCCTTGCTCGATGCGCTGGGCGGCGACGGGGTGACGCATATCGACATGCCCGCCACGCCGGAGATCGTATGGAAGGCGATGGCGCTGGCGCAGGCGGCGTAACAGCCAAAATCGCTGAAGCGTCAGTCGCCGCATGTCCCCCCTACTGTCATTGCGAGTTGACCACCGGCCGCGGCGGCCGACCCGCCCTGGATGAAACTGCGAGGCCGTCACGCGAAGGATACTCCCCCTCCCCTTGAGGGAGGGGGAGTCTCTTGCCGCTGGCGACCTCCACAGCTTCA
>JBEKNT010000014.1:0-38899 GCA_049522565.1 Acetobacteraceae bacterium | reverse complement strand
TCGGAACGACAGCCGCGGCACATGGCCTCCTCCCCCTCCAACCTCTCCACCGGATGGATTGCAAAGGCTGCGCCTTTGCTGGGGGTCCCGGGGGCAAAGCCCCCGGGCGGGTTTCAGGGCAGAGCCCTGATCTTCCTTGCGTCCAGTCAGCGCCGCAGCAGCTTGGCGGCCTCAGGGGCGAAGTAGGTCAGCACACCGTTGCACCCGGCCCGCTTGAACGCCATCAACGTCTCCATCATCGCGCGGTGGTGCTCCAGCCAGCCGTTCTGCACCGCGGCCATGACCATCGCGTATTCGCCCGACACCTGATAGGCGAAAGTCGGCACGCCGAAGCGGTCCTTCACG
Organism: Acetobacteraceae bacterium; assembly: GCA_049522565.1. Lineage (GTDB taxonomy): Bacteria > Pseudomonadota > Alphaproteobacteria > Acetobacterales > Acetobacteraceae > JASHVB01. The sequence continues at coordinate 38,554 of JBEKNT010000014.1, read as the reverse complement.
CGCCGCACGATGTCCAGGTAGGGCAAGCCCGGCTTCACCATCACCATGTCGGCGCCTTCGGCAATGTCGAGCGCGACCTCGCGCAGCGCCTCATCGGCATTGGCCGGGTCCATCTGGTAGGTCTTCTTGTCGCCCTTCAGCGCGCCGCCCGAGCCGACCGCATCGCGGAACGGGCCGTAGAACGCCGAGGCGTACTTCGCCGCGTAGCTCATGATGCGGGTGTGGATCAGCCCGGCCTCGTCCAGCGCGCCGCGGATGGCGCCGACGCGGCCGTCCATCATGTCCGAGGGAGCGATCACGTCGATGCCGGCCTCGGCCTGGTTCACCGCCTGGCGGGTCAGCACGCGGAGGGAGTCGTCGTTGGCCACGTAGCCGTTGCGGATCACGCCGTCATGGCCGTGGTCGGTATAAGGGTCCAACGCCACGTCGCCGACCAGGCCCAGTTCGGGGAACTCGCGCTTCAGCAGCCGGGCCGCCTCGCACATGAGGTTTTCCGGATTGGTGGCCTCGGTGCCTTCGGCGTCCTTCTTCTCCGGCGGCGTGGCGGGGAACAGCGCGACGGCGGGGATGCCGTATTGCAGCGCCGGCTCGACGTGGCGCGCCAGGCGATCGAGGGTGACCCGCTGCACGCCGGGCATCGAGGCGACGTCGGTGGTGGTGCCGCGGCCCTCGATGATGAACACCGGCCAGATCAGGTCATCCACCGACAGCGCGTTCTCCGCCACCAGCCGGCGGGTCCAGGCGTCGTAGCGGTTGCGGCGCATGCGGGTGGTGGGGAATTGGCCGACGCTCATGGCGGCGCTCCTGCGGCGCGAGGGGGGATCGCCGGCTGCACATAGGCCCCGCGCGCGGCCTGGTCCAGCAGTTCGAGCACCGCGTTCGCGGCGGCTTCCGAGGGCAAGCCGTGCGGCGGACGAAGCTGTTCCAGCACCGCGCGGCAGGCAGCGCGTTGTGCCGCCGCCGTCGCGGGGTCGGTCAACAGACGGGTCAGCGTGGCGGCGAGGCGGGCCGGCGTGCAGGCCTGCTGGATCATCTCGGGGACGATCTCGCGCCCGGCCAGCAGGTTCAGCAGCGACGCGTAGCGCACGGTGACCAGGTAATGCGCGATGGCGGCGGTGAGCGGGTTGACGCGGTAGCCGACCAGCATCGGCACGCCGGCGAGCGCCAGCTCCAGAGTAGCGGTGCCCGACTTGGTCAGCGCGGCGGCGGAAGCGGCGAAAGCGTCGTGTTTTTCTGCCGTATCGGTGACCAGGATCGGCGGGATCGGCCAGGCGGCGGTGCCCCGGCGGACCGCCTCGGCGACGGGCGCGGCGATCGGCACCACCGGTTGCAGGTGCGGGACGAGCGCCGCGACGCGCTGCAAGGTGGCACCGAGGATGGGGAGCAATCGGGAAACCTCGGTGCGACGGCTGCCGGGCATCATGGTGAGGATGCGTGTATCGGGGGCGATGGCGTGGCGGGCGCGGAAGCCGGCGGCGTCGCCGGTATCGGCGCCGCTCTCCAGCACCGGATGGCCGACGAAGGTCGCCGGCAGGTTGTGGCGGGCGAAGAACGCCGGCTCGAACGGCAGCAGACAGAGCAACCGGTCCCACAGGCCGGGGTAGTGCTTCACCCGGCCTTCGCGCCACGCCCAGGCTTGCGGCGCGACGTAGTGGACGCGGGGAATGCCGAGCGGGACGACGGCGCGGAGCACCCGCAGGGTGAAGCCGGGCGAGTCGATCGTCACCACGACGACGGGGCGCCGCGTGGCGATGTCCGCGGTCGCCTGGTTCAGCCGGGCCCTGAGCATGCGCAGGCGCGGGATGATCTCGAGCAAGCCCATCAGGGCGAGGTCGCGCATCGGGAACAGGCTGGCGAGGCCCTGGGCTGCCATGGCCTCGCCGCCGATACCGGCGAAGTCCGTGTCGGGCCGGCGCGCGGCGATGGCGCGCATCAGGCGGGCGCCGATGGCGTCGCCGCTGGCCTCGCCGGCGATGAGGTAGATCAGGGGCATGCGCCTCCCTGGCACGCATCGGCCGATCGGACCAGCCCGATCGCGCGCACGGGTTGCCTTTCACCGCAATAGCGGTCGATACGACCCGGCGTTGCTCGGCCCCGGGATCAGCGCAAAGCGACGGATAAGGACATGGGAGCCGGTGGGCCGAGCCAGGCTTTGGTAGCCGTGCAGGAGACAGGCCGAAGCCGTTCCTGCAAGTAGCAGATCAGCAGCCAGTATTCACGTTATAGTTGTAATTAACGTTGAAATAACGACTTTCTGCTGTCGCCGCGATGTGTCAATATCACGCCTGCGTGAGGAGTATCGGGAATGATGCGGCGTAAGTGTCACTTTGTGAGCCAGTTTGCCAAGGCGTCAGGCATCGCCTGTATCGTGCTTCTGGCGGTGACGCAGGCGCATGCGTTGGTCATCGACGCGGGCTTCGAAGCCTCGATTACCAGTGCCCCGAACGCTGCCACGATCGAAACCGCCATCGATACCGCGGTGGATGCCATTGCCAGCCTGTACAGCAACCCCGGCACGGTGAGCATCCTGTTCACCACCGCGCCGACCGCTTCGGGTGTCCTGAGCGATAGCAGCACCGTGGAGGATACCGAGACCTACAGCAGCTACATCGCTCTGCTGAAGACCGATGCAACGGCCAACCCCGCCAACACCACGCTGGCCACGGCGGTTGCCAATCTGGGATACGGCAACGACGCAAACGGGTCGCGGGACATTGCAGCCTCCACCGCTCTGCTCCGGGTCGGGCTGGGAGACGCATCCGTCACGCCATGCTACAACAGCACGGGTGTCGTCATCACGAGCTGTAACGGCGCCGGCGCCGGGCTCGGTCTCTATGACGGCGTCATCACCCTGAGCAGCAACCAGCCGATCGACTACACGCGCCCGGTTGCCTCGGGGTACTATGACGCAATCCGAATCGTGGAACATGAGACCGATGAGGTCCTCGGCGGCGGCGGCGCGGGTTCGACGCTGAATGCCATCGCGACTTATGGCCTGAACAACATCTATCATCCCCTGACGCTATTCGACGGCCCGCTGGATCTCTACCGCTACAGCGCTCCGCATACGCCCAGCTTCTGCACCGCCGCGGCGACGCCGAGCGCCCTCTGCACGTCATCCACCACCCCGACCGCGTATTTCTCAGTCAATGGCGGCGTGACCGCCATCGTCGGGTTCAATCAGGCTTCCGGCGGGGATTTCGGCGACTTCCTTTCCTCCAGTGGTTGTCCCGACTACGTGCAGGATGCTTTCACCTGCCCCAACCAGCAAGCGAACGAAACCGCGTCATCGCCCGAATACCTGATGCTGGAGGCGCTCGGCTATGACCCGGTGCCGGAACCGACCTCGCTCGCGATGCTGGGCATGGCAATGGGCGGCCTGGCGCTGATGCGGCGGCGCCGGGCATACGGTTTCGCGGGCGTGACGCAATCATAATCCCCGCTGTCGATCGGCGGAGCCGTCCGACCCATCTCCCCACAATCCCCCCGTGGCGGCCGCGGTTGATCGCTTTGCCGCGCCGGGCAAAATGAGCGCGTGATCGGCGGCGCCGCATGCGCCCGCGGAGGGATGACATGCTGGGACCATCGGCCCACCTCGATACGTTCGCCCGCGACAGGCTGCCGCCTCCGGAGCAATGGCCGGACCTGATGCTGGACGGCTTCGACTATCCGGAACGCCTGAACGCCGCCGTGGAACTCACCGACGCGATGGTCGGCAAGGGGTTCGGCGACCATACGGCGCTGATCGGCAACGGCCGCCGGCGCACCTACAAGGAGCTGACCGACTGGAGCAACCGCATCGCCCACGCCCTGGTGGAGGATTACGGCGTCATTCCGGGCAACCGGGTGCTGATCCGTTCCGCCAACAATCCGGCCATGGTGGCGTGCTGGCTGGCGGCGACCAAGGCGGGCGCCGTGGTGGTCAACACCATGCCGATGCTGCGCTCCGGCGAACTGACGCAGATCGTCGACAAGGCGGAGGTGTCGCTGGCGCTGTGCGACACGCGGCTGATGGACGACCTGGTGCATTGCGCCAAGGACAGCGCGTTCCTGAACACGGTCGTCGGGTTCGACGGCACCGCCAACCACGACGCGGAACTCGACCGGCTGGCGCTGGGCAAACCGGTGCGGTTCGCCGCGGTGCCGACCGGACGGGACGACGTGGCCTTGCTCGGCTTCACGTCGGGGACGACCGGCGAACCGAAGGCCACGATGCATTTTCATCGCGACCTGCTGATCATCGCCGATGGCTACGCGAAGGAAGTGCTGCACGTGACGCCGGACGACGTGTTCGTCGGCTCGCCGCCGCTGGCGTTCACCTTCGGCCTCGGCGGGCTGGCGATCTTCCCGTTGCGTTTCGGCGCGGCGGCAACGCTGCTGGAGAACGCCTCGCCGCCGAACATGGTGGAGATCATCCAGACCTACAAAGCGACGATCAGCTTCACCGCGCCGACCGCCTATCGCGCCATGTTGCAGGCGATGGACCGGGGCGCGGACCTCTCGTCGCTGCGCATCGCGGTGTCGGCCGGCGAGACGCTGCCGGCGCCGGTGTTCGAGGAGTGGATACGCAAGGTGGGAAAACCGATCCTGGACGGGATCGGCGCGACCGAGATGCTGCATATCTTCATCACCAACCGGCTCGATGACCTGGCGCCGGGCAGCACCGGAAAGCCGGTGACGGGCTATGCAGCGCGGGTGGTCGATGACGCCATGCACGAGGTGCCGCGCGGCACGGTGGGTTGCCTGGCGGTGCGCGGGCCGACCGGCTGTCGCTATCTCGCCGATCCGCGCCAGCGAAACTATGTGCGGGATGGCTGGAACCTGACCGGCGATTCGTTTGTACAGGACGCGGCGGGACGGTTTCATTTCGCCGCGCGTTCGGACGACATGATCCTCTCGAGCGGCTACAACATCGCCGGACCGGAAGTCGAAGCCGCTTTGCTGTCGTGCGCCGAGGTGAAGGAATGCGCGGTCATCGGCGTGGCGGACGAAGCACGCGGCCAGATCGTCCAGGCGCATGTCGTGCTGGCTGGCGGAGTAGCGCCCGACGACGCAACGCGGCTGCGGCTGCAGAACCATGTCAAGGCGACGATCGCGCCGTATAAGTATCCGCGATCGGTGATGTTCACCGATGCCCTGCCGAAGACGCAGACCGGGAAAATCCAGCGGTTTCGCTTGAGGAGCGGGGCATAGCGGCTTGGTGCTGCCAGCCCCGGGTGATCCTGCCTGTTGCGAGCACGACTTTTAACGCGGTGACGTCCGTGTTGAGATCTTGCTATACCGCAACGCATCGCCGTTATCGCCTGGCGATCCGCTGCGCGCTGTTCCAGACCCCCGACAACCAAGCTAAGGTGGCCGCCTCAGCGAAGGCGCCGCCGGCGGAATGACGCTCACGAACACCGAAGCCAGGGCACGCGCCATACTGGCGGCCCGCATCGCCCGGCACCGTGCTCGCCGAGGCCCCGCACCCAAGGGATGGCTCGGCCGGCTCGGCCCGGGGTTGATTACCGGCGCCTCCGACGACGATCCGAGCGGGATCGCCACCTACTCGCAAACCGGCGCGCAGTTCGGCTACGCGATGTGCTGGGTGATGCTGTTCTGCTTCCCGCTGATGGTAGCCATCCAGGAGATCAGCGCGCGCATCGGCCGCGTGACCGGCCAGGGCATCGCCGGCAACATCCGCGCGCATTACCCGTCCTGGCTGCTGCGTGCCATCGTCGGGTTGCTGCTGGCGGCGAACATCATCAATCTCGGTGCCGATCTCGGTGCGATGGGGGCGGCGCTGACGTTGCTGCTCGGCGGCCCGACCAGCCTGTATGTCGTCGGCTTCGCGATCGGCTGCGTCGTGCTCGAGGTGTTCATCAGCTACGAGCGTTATGTCGCCATCCTGAAATGGGGCAGCTTCATCCTGCTTTCTTATGTGGCGGTCGCGCTGGTGGTGCACGTGCCCTGGGGGCTTGTGCTGTATCGCACCTTTGTGCCGAACTTTTCGCTTAGCAAGGATTACGTCGTCACCGTGGTGGCGGTGCTGGGCACGACGATCACGCCCTATTGCTTCTTCTGGCAATCGTCACAGGAGGCGGAGGACGAGCGGATCGATCCTTTGGCGCAACCATTGCTCGATGCGCCCGAGCAGGCGCCGGCGGAGATCGGACGGATGCGGTTCGATACGTATATCGGCATGGCGTATTCGAACGTGGTCAGCCTGTTCATCATCGTCAGCACCGCGGCGACCTTGAACGCGCATGGCGTCACCGACATCCAGACCTCGTCCCAGGCGGCCGAGGCGTTGCGGCCGATCGCCGGGATGTTCACCTTCACGCTGTTCGCAGGCGGCATCATCGGCATCGGTCTGCTCGCGGTGCCGGTGCTGGCCGGGACGGGCGCCTATGCGCTCGGCGAGGCGCTGGGATGGACCACCGGCCTGGATCGCAAGCCGCTCGATGCCAAAGCGTTCTACGGCACGATTGCGGTGTCCACGCTGATCGGCATCCTGATCAACTTCGTCGGGCTGGATCCGATCAAGGCGCTGTTCTGGTCGGCGGTGATCAACGGCGTGGTGGCGGTGCCGCTGATGGCGATCATCATGCTCATGGCGATGCGCCGCGACGTGATGGGCCGCTTCGTGCTGCCGCGGCCGCTATGGGCGATCGGGTGGCTGTGCACCGGCACGATGGCGGTCGCGGTGGCGATCATGTTTGCGACCTGGTGATTGGGTCGCAGCAGTTGGTTCGCTACGGCTGCCACTCATGGCATCCAGGGACCGAGTACTTGATCCGCTGTGAAATCAAGCTCGGCCAGGTCAACGCGCGACTGCTCGTTGTGGTCGGTCAGGAAGGCAAGGGCCGCAGCGCGGGCAGCGGGCAGTTCCTTGCTGACGATCGTCGGCACGGTGGACCGCAGGCTGGGGCTGTCTTCCAACAGAGTCCGGATTTCGGCACGCTGCTCGATGATCGTTTCGTGCCAGCCCGGTCGTGGTTCCGCAGCCGGAGACGTCTGCTGCTTGATCAGGTGGGTCAGGATAGTCCGAATCCGGTTGGTCAGTTGGCGCCTGTCGCTCTTGCCCAAGGACTCGATTTCCGCCGCGACGTGTTCCCAGTCCACCTGATCGTTGACCCGCTCGCCGGCGGCAGCCCGCCGCAGCAGAGCAGCCTGGCGCTCGCTCCAGAGCAGCAGGCCGGTGTCGTAATCGCTCATGTTATACGCCTCCGCCTGCGTCGGTGGTCAGGATGGGTCCTACCACGCATTTGGCGCGACGGCTCCCGTTTGCACTGTCCTGCGCCCCTCACACTTACCCCAACCCGCGAAGCCAAGCCCCCGCCTTGGCGACCGCGTCGCGCGCCTTGCCCACCGTCGCCATGGCGCGCAGGAAGCCGTGCACCACACCGGGGAAAATCTCCGTCTCCACCGCCACGCCGGCCTCGCGCAGCCGCCCCACCAACGCCTCGCCCTCGCTCCGCAGCACGTCCAGTTCCGCCAGATGCACCAGCACCGGCGGCAGTCCGCGCAGATCGGCGCGCAGCGGGGCGGCGAGCGGGTGCAGCCGGTCCGCGGCGTGCGGCACGTAGACCGACCAGTAGAACGCCATCCTGTCGCGGCTCAGGCCGCACGAACCATCGCCGAATTCCTGATAGCTCGGGGTGTCCAGCGCGCTGTCGCTCACCGGGTAGGCCGTCAGGATACCGCGCAGCGCCGGTCCGCCGGTGTCGCGCGCCAGCAGAGCGGTGGCCAGCGCCAGGTTGCCACCGGCCGAATCGCCGCCGACCAGCAGACGCGACGTATCGAGGCCCCACTCGGCGCCATGCGCGGCAATCCATCGCAGCACTGCGATGCATTCCTCCAACGCCTGCGGAAACTTCGCTTCCGGCGATAGCGCATAATCCACCGACACGGCCGCCACGTCGCCGGCGGCGCAATATTCGCGCACCAGCCGGTCATGCGTATCGACCGAGGCCCAGACCCAGCCGCCGCCGTGGAAATACACCATCGTCGGCAACGCGCGGTCGACGCGCGGCCGATAGACGCGGCAGAAAATCCGTCGCCCGTGCGCGGCAATCCAGCGATCGGCGGTCTCTGCCATTGCCGGTCCGCCGCGCGCGAAGGGCAGGTTCAGCGCATCGTTGGTGGCACGGTGTGGATCGAGCGGCACCTCCAGCCGGACCGGCGGATACTTGGCGGCAGCAGCCTCGGCCGCCGCGGTGAAGGCGGCCATTTCCGGATCCCAACGCGAGCGGTCGGCCATGCAGTGTCTCCCCTTCTCTGCCCCGCGTGCGCGCTGCGTGATCGACCGGCGCCGCACTGACATCAAGGGTGCCGCGATGACGGCGCCGGTCAAGCCGGGGCGGTGTTCGGTGTGGCAACCCGTCCCTGCACGCCCACGGTTATGCATGATCGACGCGATACGTCTGTGCTGTCTGCCGTACCATCGCCAGAAACTGGCGCAACACCGACCTGGTATGGAACGCATAGCGCATGTTCGACCTGGCCGGCTGCGCATCGCCATCCCGCATCATGGCAAGCGGCCACGGCACAGCGATATGCTGCGTCACGATCGGCAGGCCGTAGCGCGCGGTGCATGCGACCGCCCGCGGATTCCGTTGGTGGACGACGGAAGGGGATTCGCCGCGGTCACCCCACCGTATCGGCCGACCGTGTCGCACCGGCATCGCCCCCAGCGCTGCGCGACCGGCTGCCATGCAACGCCTCCCTCCGGCGCGCGCGACGCTTGCATCGCCGCCCCGCCGCGCCCTTATGTTGCGCCGCATCATAGCCGCGGCTCATCATGACCGTTCCTCGTCTTAACTCCGCCGGGCGCTTCAACCCCGATTCCCTGTTTCGGCCACGCTCGGTGGCGGTAGTCGGCGCCAGCACCGCGGTCGGCGCGCAGATCTCCGCCAACCTCAGCCTCGGCGCGTTTCGCGGCACAGTGCAGTCGGCGGAAAGCCCGGCCGAGCTGTCCGCCGCGCCCGATCTGGCGATTCTCGCCGGCCCGCCGGCCACCATCGCCCCGGCGCTGGAGGCTCTGGCAGGCATCGGCTGCTACGCCGCAATCGTGCCCGGCCCGGCCGACGGCCTGCCGGAAGCCGTCCGGCGCACCGGCGTGCACTTGCTCGGCCCGCACTCCTTCGGCATCGCCGTCCCCGGCATCGGCCTGAACGCCACGCGCGCGCACATCCCGCCGCCGCCGGGCCGCCTCGGGCTGGTGTCGCAATCCGCTGCGCTGTGCCGCGCGGTGATCGACTGGGCCGGACCGAACGGCGTTGGCTTCAGCCATATCATCGGCATCGGCGGCAACGCGGATATCGGCTTCGGCCGCGCGCTCGACTGGCTCTGCCGGGATTCCAACACCGGTGCCATTCTGCTCGACATCCGCCGGCTGAAGGACCACCGCGCGTTCCTGTCCGCCGCCCGCGCGGCGGCTCGGCTGCGCCCGGTGGTGGCGATCCGCGCCGGCGGCCGCCTGCTGGACGACGGGTCAGGCGAGGCCGAGCTGGCCTTCGAGGCCGCCTTGCGTCGTGCCGGCGTGCTGAGCGTCAGCCGGTTCGAGGACCTGCTGGCCGCCGCGGAAACCCTGTCCCGTGCCCGCCCGGCCCGCGGCGAGGCGCTGGCGATCGTCACCAATGCCATCGGCGCCGGCCGGCTCGCCGCCGATGCCGCCCTGCAAGACGGACTGCGTCTCGCCGACCTGCCGGGCACCGAGCATGGCATCGTCCATGTGCCGCTCGACGCGACGGCACAACTCGCGGCGACGATCGCCTCGGTGGCGGCAACGCCGGGGGTCGGCGGTGTGCTGGTGGTGCACGCGCCTGATGGCGCGACCGACGCGACGACAATGGCGGTGGTCGAGTCGGCCGCACCGTCGATGCGCGTGCCGCTGCTGGTCTGCGCCATGGGCGAGACCACCGGCGCGCTACATCGCGCTACGCTGGCGAAAGCCGGCCTGGCGGTCTTCGCCACGCCGGCCCAGGCGGTGCGGGGCTTCCAGCACCTGGTGCGCGACCGGCGCAACCGTGCCGCGGCGCGCGAACTGCCGCCCAGCACGGTGCTGTCGGTGGCGCCGGACCGCGCCGCCGTGCGCCGGGTATTCGCGCAGGTCCGGCGGTCCGGACGGTTGGGGCTGTTCCAGGACGAGGCACTCGACGTGCTGGCGGCCTACGGCATCCCCGGTGTCCCCACACGCTCCGTCGCCCGCGCCGAGGATGCCCCCGAAGCCGCATTGTTGCTGGGCTTTCCCGTGGTGGCGAAGCTACGCCAGGCGGTGCCGCCGCGCGAACGCCCGCCAGGCGCGCTGGTGCTGGACCTGCACGACGCGGATGAGGCTCGGGCCGCGGCCCGGCTGCTGGTCGCACGACAGACGCGGCGCGCGCGCACCGCGCCCGACTCCGGGATCCTGGTGCAGCGCCAGGTCGCCCGGGCGCGCGAGTTCGGAGTGCGCGTGGCCGACGATCCGACGTTCGGGCCGGTCATCGCCTTCGGCCCGGGCGGCACGGTGGCGGACGGAATACAGGACCTCGCGATGGACCTGCCGCCGCTCAACCTGCCGCTGGCGCATGGCCTGATCGGGCGTTGCCACGTCGGCGCCATGCTTGGCCAGGCGCTGCGCGACATGCCGGCGGCCGATGAACCGGCCGCCGCTGAGGCGCTGGTGCGGATCAGCCAGTTGATCGTCGATTGGCCGGAGATTGCCGAACTGGAGATTCCGGCCTTGTTCGCCGATGCGGCCGGGGTGACCGCGGCGGATGCCTGGCTGCGGTTGCGCGCCGCCGACGCGCCGCCGGCGATGCTGGCGATCGCACCCTACCCGTCCGAACTGGTCGAGCTTTGGTCGGGCGGTGGCGAGAGCTTCGTCGTCCGGCCGATCCGCCCGGAAGACGCCGAACAGCATGGCGGATTTTTCAGCCGGCTGCCGGCGATGGACGTGCGGTATCGGTTCTTCTCCACCATGCGCGAGCTGTCGCAAGAGCAGATGGCGCGGCTGACCCAGGTGGATTACGACCGCGAGATGGCGTTCATCGCGGCGCGCGAGGCGACCGGCGAGACCGTCGGCGTGGCGCGGCTGGTGCGCGAGCCAGGCGGGCGCAGCGGCGAATTCGCCGTGATCGTGCAGCCGGATGTGAAGGGGCACGGGTTGGCGTCGCACCTGATGCAGCGGCTGATCGACTGGGCGCGGCAATGCGGAATGGCCGAGGTGGTCGGCCAGGTGCTGGCGGAAAACGCGCCGATGCTGGCTTTCGTACGGCATCTCGGTTTTTCGCTCCGGCGCTTGCCGGAAGAACCCGACGTGATCGAGGCGCGGCTGACGCTGTAACCGCTCCCGCGCCACGCGCGGGAGCGGTCGAGGCGCGAGAGCGTCGCGGGTGAGAGCGATCGGGTCGGCGCACGGCCCGACTTGCTTGTTCAATAGCGTGCGGCACGCGACACCCTCACCCTCGGTGCTGCGCACCTCGACCTCTCCCGCGCAGCGGGAGAGGTTTCCTTGCTACCCCGGCCGTAGCAGCGCCATGGCCGCCTCCGGACCTGCGAGAATCTCGACCAGCCGCACCCGCGCGGCCAGGGTCATCCCGGCCCCACCGGCCCGCACCGCCGCGGCGGCCTCGCGCAACTGCGCGTCATAGGCGTCGCCGCCGCCAATGACGCGCGCTTCGCTCTCCAGTTCCCGCAGATGCCGCGCCGTCGTTTCCAGTGCATTCTCCGCAGCGGCGTCGCTCCCGGCCGGCGGCTGGCGCAACAACGGCAGGAACTCGGCGGTCATGGCCTGGGCAAATCGCTGTCGGCAGCCGGCATCGAGCCGCTGGCGGATCGCTTGCTCGCGCGCGCGCATCTGGGGGACGTCGGTGCGTTCCGCCAGTTGCCGCAGCAGCGTCACGGTGCGCCGTATCTCCTGGGCGGCATCCGCCAGGTCGATGCGAGAAACCGCGATTTCCATTCCGCCGCCGGTTTCGAGGCCCACCAGCAACGCCTCGGTTGCGTCCTGGCCGGCTTGCCGCAGCGCGGTTTCCCCGGATGGGCCCAGCTCCGGCGCGATTTCAGCCAGCAGCGCGGCGAGTTGCGGCAACTTCGCCAGCAGCAGAGTGATCAGCATGGTCAGCGCGTCCGGACAGCGCGCCCGGACATCGGCGAGCATGGCCTGAATTGGCGCCAGCCGGGGCGACGCGATGCCGGCGTCGGCCTCGGCGACGAGTTCCCGCAGCAGCGGGGCCTGCGTCAGCACCGCGCCAATCCGCCGCGCCAGCGCCGGATACAGCGCCACGTTCAGCCCGGTTTCGGCCCAGCCGACCGGCAGCGGCGCGGCGGCGAGCAAACCGGCCGCGCGCGGCCACAGCAGGTCGCCGGCGCGGGCGACGGCCTCGGTCTGGTGCGCGGACAATGCCCGGATCAGCGCATCGATCGCCGCGGCCTCGGCGCCGAGCCCGGCCCGCACCGTGGCGGCGAGCGGCGTCAAGGCCGACCGCGGGATGGTGGGTAGATGCGGCTGCCAGCGTGGCGGCGGCACGATCAGCGGCTCCAGCGGCAGGAACAGCAGGCGGGTGAAGCGCAACGGCCGCGGCGGACGCAGTTGGGCCAGCCGCCGGCGCAGCGGCTCGATCAACTGGTCGGCACCCCCGCGGTGCGGCAACTGGTCCACCACAGCGACCGCGCGCGCCACCTCGGCATCCGGCGCCTCCGCCAGGCGGCGGCCGAGTTCGCGGATGTCGCGTCCCGAGGAGCCGCCGGACTTCTGCGCCATCATCGTCGCCCCGTCACGCGGAGAGCGCCCGCAGGCGCTCATTGCGCGCGATCAGGCCGAAGCTGGCGCTGCCGGTACGCCAACCCTCACTCAGGCTGATGACCCGGCAGTCATGGCCGGGCTGCAAGCTCGCCCACTGCTGCCCGGTCCACTCGGCCGCTTCCTCCGGCAGGTCCGGGACGAGCTGTGCCATTTCCAGCAAAGCGGCGCGTTGCGCGGTGGGCCATCTGGCGTCGCGCCACAGCAGGATGATGCGATGCCAGCCGTCCAGCAGCCATTCGGTTCGGGCAATCCGCTCCGTCAGCTCGTCCGGAGTGCGAGCCCACTGGTGCAGCAGCGCCGGGACATCCGCCGCCAGGCCACGGGTATTCTGCACGAGGATAGCGGCGGCGCTGATCACCAGGGCGGCGGCGGCGGCCACCATGGCGGCCAGCGCGGCGATCGCCTCCCCCGCATTGACCTTCGCCCACATGTCGGTCTCGGCGCGCAGGGTGGCCAAATCGGCGAGCAGCGTCGGCAGGCGGGCCGCGTCGGCGTTGGGCGGCAGGCCGATCGGGGCGAACAGCGCGCCGAGCGCATCGAGATCGCGCGAGACCGCCTCCGGTGTCAGCCCGGGCAGGGCGGCGGAGCGCAGTGCCAGCCAGAGCAGGGAGACCGTGCGCAGCCGAGCCGCCGCGTCACCGGTTGCCGCGGCGATGGCGGCGGCCTGGGCCGCGTGGCCGGCCAATCCCTCGGTGGCGACGACGCGGGCGGCGAGACGAACCGAGCTGGGGGTCAGCGCCGGCAGCCGCCGCAGCTCCTCATACAGCCGCAGGTCGTGCACCGTCGGGCGGCAGAGCGTGCGGGCGCTGTCCCAGGGCAGGATATAGACGCCGCGGCCGCCGGACGGGTTCGGCACCACCAGCTCGATCCCGGACCGGTTCATCGGGCGCATCCGGGCACCGGAGAGCAGTGGCGCGGTGAAAGGCGCATCGACACCACGCTCGGCGAAGCTGACCGGCTGGTAGGATTCGGCCATCGGCAGGTTGATCACGGCCATGCCGCCCACCCTGCGCCCGGAGAATGAAAAAACCCTTGATGGATCAGGGGTGCCGGAAATCGGCGGGCGCGAGGCGGGCGGCACCGCCGGCGACCCGAGGGTGTTGGGTACTGACCCATACCAACACAGCGCATTGTTCGCTCATCGGCGCGGCGAGCGGTGACCGTGACCTCGCGCCACGCGCCGAGGCACGTCGTGGATGCCGGCCTGCGCCGGCATGACGATGGTAGCGCCGTCCGTGGGTCAATCTTTTCGCCGGTTGGTGTTAGTCCAATTCACGCGCTGGTCGCGTCGTCGCTTTTTCGTCCCGCCGTTTATCCTCGCACCAGCAAGACGATGAGGACGATCAGCAGGATCGTGCCCAGCCCGCCACCGACATACGGGCCGCCGAAGTAAAAGCCGCCGCCCCCGAACAGGATCATGAGAATGATGATGAGGAGTATCAGGTTCATGTGTTGCGTCCCTCCAATGGGTAATCGTCGGGCCTAGTTATCAGGGGCCGATGGGAGGCAACCAAATCACTGTGGCGATGAACCGGTCACAATCGAGGCAACACCCGGTCACCGTCACGCGTGCGCCGGTGACTGCGACCGGCCATCGGATGATGTGCGGATGAGACGTGTTGGCGTTGCGGCACCATCGTCATGACGGACCGGCCCGCCATGACGCGGTGGCAGCGGCCGGTGGGTCAACCACCGGCCGCCGGGCATCGCTCAAGCCAGCACGAGTTTGGGATCGAGCACCTTTCCCTTGGTTTCCGGCCCGCACAGCACCGCCAGGATGAAACTGCCCGCACCGACGATGGTGCCGATCAGCATGGAGATGCCGAACCCGACGCCATAGTTGGTGGCGATCCCGGTCAGGATCAGCGGGATGAACCCGGCAACGAAGGCGCCTGAGTGATAGACAAGGGCACCCGCTGTAGCGCGTACCTCGGTGGGGAAGCGCTCCGCCAGGTAGCTCGGGTTCTGGCCATAGATCGCCTGGCCGAACAGGCCTTGCACGGTGAAGCCGACGATGATCGTCATCAGGTCGTGCGACAGCAGGTAGATCGGCGCGATGAAGATCGCGAATGCCGCCGGAATGATCATCGACCAGCGCCGGCCGATGCGGTCGGCCAGCACGCCCCAGAACCCCATCGCCAGGAACGCCAGCAGATTGGCGAGCGCAACGGGTGTCGCCACGACGGCCGGGCTCAGATTCAGATCTTTTTGCAGATGCGTCGCGAACAACGCGTTGATCGAGTAGTAGACGATGAAGCCGCTGATCATCCACCAGCACGCGGTCAGCGTATTGCCGAGCACGGCCGGCTTGAAGATGCTGAACAGCGGCGTATGCATCTGGCGGTTTTCCGCGTTCTGAGTTGCCCGGTTTTCCGCCCAGACCGCGGGTTCCTTGACGAAGAAGCGCACGTAGATCACGACGAAGGCCGGCAGGATGCCGATCCACAGCATGCCGCGCCAGCCGATGCTGTTGAACAGCAGGCCGTAGATCAGGCTGGCGAACAGGAAGCCCAGGCTCCACGAACCTTGCAGGATGCCGCTCATGAAACCGCGCGAGCGGGCTGGCCAGGACTCCATCGCCAGCGCGGCGCCGGCGGGCCACTCACCGCCCATGCCGAGGCCGAGCAGACCGCGGAACAGGAACAGCATCGCGAAGTTCGGCGAGAAGCCGGCAGCGAAGTTGCATAGCGAGTAGAGCAGAATCGAAACCATCAGCGGCGACCTGCGCCCGATCCGGTCGGCGACCCAGCCGGAGGTCACCGCACCGACCAGGCGAAGCCACAGCGTGACCGACAGGACGAACGCCACGGCAGTCAGCGGCACGCCGAACTCCTTGGAGATCGGCACCATGATCAGCAGGAACATCGTGAAATCGAACGCATCGAGCGTCCAGCCGAGCCAGCCCGCGATCCAGGCCAGCCATTGATCTTTCGTTGGTTCGCGATACCAGGGAACAGCTCCCCCGGCCTGCGTCGAGCCTGCGGCAGCACTCATAACGTTAAGTCTCCCGATTCATTGCGGCTGACAGCAGGCATGCATGGGGAGACTCGCCCGGCGGATGGCGCTCGCCTGATGGCCTCTCCCCACGCAGGCGCGACATGTCCGCCCGGTTTCCGTGCCGTTGTCCGCTTCCGGCGAGGACACCGGAGGCGGCTGCACAGAATGAAGGCTAGCGAGGTAGCTGCTCTGCCACAAGACAGGCTTGCGTATGGCGCAGGTCTATGTCGGGCATTACCTTACTAGCTGTCGGCCTTTCCCCCAGGCCGACGGCAAAACCCGAAAACGTTCGGTCGCCATTTACAAGCTGGACGAAGCCGCCGATCTGGGCAGTAACTCTGGCCCTGGGGGTCCCTGCCGATGCAGACCGGTTTCGCCGCCATCATGCTTGCCGACCGCCAGCCGGTCCGATGCGGCGCCCGCCGCGGCATCGCGGCATGAGCATGCAGACGCCCGCCGAACAACTCGGCGCCTGGCTCGCCGGCATCACGCCGGCCGCCCTGCCCGCGCCAGTCGTGCAGACAACGCGCCGGCTATTGCTTGACGTCGCCGGCCTGATCGTGGCCGCGCGCAACGAGGACTACGTGCAGGCGACGCTGGCCACGGCGTCGCAGGGCGGCTGTACCGCGCTCGGCCAGCCGCAGGGCTACGATCCGTTCAGCGCCGCGCTGGTCAACGGTACGGCGGCGCATGGCGAGGATTTCGACGACACGTTCGAGGGTGGACCGGTGCATTCCGGCGCCGTGATTGTACCCGCCGTGCTCGCCGCCTGCGAGCGCGAGCGGTTGTCGGGCGCGCGGCTGCTGGTGGGGATTGCCGCCGGTGTGGAGTTGCTCTGCCGGCTCAGCCTCGTTGCGCCCAAGGCGGTGCACCGGGCGGGTTTCCATCCCACCGCGGCGCTGGGCGCCTTGGCCGCGGCGGGAGCGGTTGCCGCGGCGCTCGGACTGCCGGCGGGGCAGTGCGTTGCGGCGGTGGGTATCGCCGGCAGCATGGCGTCCGGGATCATCGAATATCTCGCCGAGGGCACCTGGACCAAGCGCATGCATGCCGGCTGGGCGGCGCAATCCGGCCTGCGCGCGGCGCTGATGGCGCGGGCGGGCTTCACCGGCCCGCGCACGGTGCTGGAAGGGACGCACGGGTTCTTCCATGCGTTCGCACCGAGTGTCGCGCCGGATTTCTCTAAGTTGCTGGATGGGCTGGGCCGCGACTGGGTGCTGCCGGACATCGCATTCAAACCCTATGCCTGCGGCACCATGACGCAGCCCTATATCGATTGCGCCATCGCGCTGGCGCAACGGGGTGTGGCTGCGGACGACATCACGGATATCGTCTGCGACGTCGGCGAAGGCACCGTGCACCGGCTGTGGGAACCGTTGCGCGACAAGCAGAGTCCGGCAACGCCATACGGGGGAAAATTCAGCACGCCTTATTGCATGGCGGTCGGGTTCCTCGACGGGCGGGCGGGTTTCGCGCAGTTCACCGCGGCCCGGCTGGCCGATCCGGCGGTGTTGCGCCTGGCCGGCAAGATCCGCTACGCGATCGATCCGGACAACCCGTATCCGCGCAACTTCACCGGCCATCTGCGGGCGACGCTGCACAATGGCCAGGTGGTCGAACTGCGGCAGCCGCAGATGCGCGGTGGTGCGCATGACCCGTTGTCAGCGCAAGAGCTGGGGGTGAAGTTCTTCGACAATGCGCTGTATGGCGGGTGGGATCGGACACGCGCGGAGCGTCTGCGCGCGTGGACCCGACAGGTGCTGACGGCACCGGATCTCGGCGATATTCGGGAGTTCCGGGGGTAAGCGGCGACGGCGCAAAGTTCTCCCCCTCCCCTTGTGGGAGGGGGGTAGGGAGAGGGGTGCGTAGATCCGTTGGCCAGCGGATGTTAGGCACCCCTCCCCCTACCCCCTCCCACAAGGGGAGGGGGAGAACTTTGCGCGCGAATGGACGAGTATCCCGGTCAACGAACGCGAAGACAGGGAGAGGCACCAATGGCAAGGCGCGCCGCGCGCGGCACCTGCCATGACCTGGGCGGACTGACCGGCATGGCCGCTCTCCTGGCGCTGGCCTGCGCGCCCGCGCGGGCGCAATCCGACGCGGCGCCATCGGTGTCACTCACCCTCCCCCCTCTCACCATCGTCGGCGCGTCGCCATTGCTCGGCTCGGGCGTTGACCGCGACACGGTGCCGGCCGAGACCAATGTGCTGAAGGGCGACGACCTGACGCGCGGCGGCACCACCACGTCGGACCCCGTTCGGGCGCTGAATGAGCAGATTGGCGGGGTCAATTTGGATTCGGCGTCGGGCAACCCGTATCAGCCGACGATGGTCTATCACGGGTTCGAGGCTTCGGCCCTGCAAGGCACGCCGCAAGGGCTTGCCGTTTATGTCAACGGCATCCGCTTCAACCAGGCGTTTGGCGACACGGTCAATTTCGATCTGCTGCCCAATATGGCGATCGACCAGATGAACCTGGAAGGCTCGAACCCGGTATTCGGCCTGAATGCGCTCGGCGGCGCGCTGAACGTGCGGCTCAAGAACGGCTTCACCTGGCAGGGCGGCGAGATCGAGGCGTCCGGCGGGTCGTTCGACACGCTCGGTCTCAACTTTCAATACGGCCAGCAGAGCGGCGATACCGCGGTGTATGTCGCGGCGGGCGGCATACACCAGGACGGCTGGCGGGATCTGCAATCCTCGGGCATCGAAAATTTCTACGGCGATATCGGCTGGCGCGGCAACACCGGCGAACTGCACTTCAATATCCTGGCGGCCAACACGGTGCTGAACGGGCCGGGGACCTCGCCGGTGCAACTGCTTGCCACTGATCCGGCCGCGCAGTTCACCGGCCCCAATCAGATCAGCAACCGCTTCATGCAGGTGAGCCTGTCGGGCAACCTGGAAATCAGCGATACGGTGTCCATCCAGGCCATCACCTACTTTAATAATTTCCTACAGCGGGTGACCAACGGCAACGCTCCCAACGACACGCCCTGCAACGACGGATCGGGGCTGCTGTGCTCCGATTCCGGCACCAGCACGACACTGGGGGGAGCGACGATCCCGGCCTTCCTCGGCGCGAACCCACTCGTCTATTCGGAGCTGGACAACCAGACGACGAACACCAACGGGTATGGCGCATCGATCCAGGCGACCGACACGCAGACCGTGTTCGGTTTCGCCAACCATCTGGTGGGCGGCGTCAGCTTCGACGGCGCACAGACGGAGTTCACCGCCGCCTCCTATATCGGCGGCATCACCCCGGTTTCCCGCGTGTTCATCGGGCCGGGCGTGATCATCGACGAACCGGGCACCAACCAGCCGGTGCGCGTGGCGATCGGCGATGCCTATTATGGCGCATTCGTTGTCGACACCTTCAATCTCACCGACCGCCTGGCGCTGACCGCCTCCGGCCGGTTCAACGCTGCCGCGATCGACCTCGACGACCAGAACGGCGGCGGCCTGACCGGCAATCACAGCTATGAACGGTTCAACCCCGCGGCCGGCGTGACTTTCAAGGTGACGCCTTGGCTGACGGCCTATGCGGGCTATGCGGAAGCCAATCGCGCGCCCACGCCGTCCGAACTTTCCTGTGCGAACCCGGCAGATTCCTGCAGCCTGGCGAATTTCTTCGTCGGCGACCCGAACCTCAAGCAGGTGGTCTCGCACACTTTGGAAGCCGGCCTGCGCGGCGGCACGGCGATCGGTGACGGCGGTCGGCTGAGCTACAATCTCGGGTTCTACCGCAGCAACCTCGACGACGACATCGTCTTCGTCAACAGCGCCACGCTGAACCGGGCGTTCTTTACCAACGTCGGGCAGACGCGCCGGCAGGGGTTGGATGCCGGCATTCAGTACAAGGCGTCACGCTGGTCCGCGTACCTCGCCTATTCCTATACCGACGCGACCTACCAAAGCGGCTTCGTGGAGGCCGCCGGCAGCAACCCGGCCGCCAATGCCGACGGCAATATCGCGGTCAACCCGGGCGACCGGCTGCCGGGTGTGCCGGTGCACCAGGGCAAGCTGGGACTAACCTGGCGTGTCACCGACCAGTGGACGGTCGGCGCTGTCCTTATCGCGCAGAGCGGAACGTATCTGTTCGGCGACGCGGCCAACCTGACGTCGCGACTCCCTGGCTTCGTCACGCTGAATCTGAGCACCAGCTATCGGGTCGCGCCGCAGATTCAGTTTTTTGCCGCGGTGGAGAACGTCACCGATGCGAAATACGATACCTACGGCACGTTCTCGCCGACCACGTCGGTGTATCTGGCGCAGGCGCCGGACGCGACCAACCCGCGGGCCTATAGCCCGGCCGCACCGATCGGTGGCTTCGGTGGTGTGCGCATTACATTCTGAATATCGCGGCGACGTGATTGCGGCGTACCCGGAAAGCGGGAATTACTTCGGCCGGAGAACGGCCGATCTGGCGGCACCTGACCTGTACGGCGTGAAGTCGTACATGAACGGGGAGAGGTGTGGCATGCCGTCAGTCGCTCGCAACAAGACCTCGCGCCTCGATGCGCGTGTTACCCCGGACCTGCTCCAACAACTGCGCCGCGTGGCCGAAATCCAGGGACGCTCGGTGAGCGACTACGTCACCGCGACGCTGCGAGAAGCGGTGCAGAAGGACATCGCTGAAATGGAGGTCATCCGCCTGTCGCGCGAAGCCTCCGAGCGCTTCGCCGCCGCGCTGATCGACCCACCGGACCCGGTGCCCGCCTTACGGCGCGCCTTTGAGCAGCGCCAGCGACCGGTAAAACAGGGGTGAACGATGCGGCGTTCGTCATTGTCCCTCTGGTAAGCAGCCACGATCGAGCGTCCTTCACCTGCGGCATCGAACCGCTGGACCGTTATTTCCGGCAACAAGCCTCGCAAGACGTCCGCCGGCGCGTTGCAACCTGCTTTGTCATCGTCGCGGCGGCGACCGGTGCGCTGGCCGTATACTACACGCTCGCGGCGACCAGCGTCCTCCTGCGGGAGTTGCCGGAGAGCATAGCGGCCAACCTCCCGCACTACCCCAGCATTCCGGCCGTTCTGCTTGGCCGGCTGGCCGTCGCGGCGTCGTTCCAGGGCCGCAAACTCGGTGCCGTCGTGCTGGCCGATGCCGTGGCCCGGGCGGCGCGGGCCAACATTGCCAGCTTCGCCGTGGTGGTCGATCCGAAGGACACCAACGCCCAGCAGTTCTACCAACACCACGGGTTCCTTGACCTGCCGCCCCCCGAGCGCCGGATGTTCGTGCCGATTGAATCGGCCGTGCGATTCTTCCGTTCGGTCGCACGATGAGGGGCCACCGATCGGCAGCCACGAATCCCAACTGCCCCCGGCCTGAAGCCGCCTCTACCGGACGTTCACTCGGTGCGGCACTGCTCATTACTGGATTTTGCCATTTCGATTTCGCGCTTGGGTTGCTGGACGATGAGAATTAATCGTGCAAGCGTCGCATTGTTGGCAAAATGCCGCGGCGGGAGCGCAACATGCGTCACGCACGAATTGTCGATATTTTCGTACTGGCGCTCATCACTTCGGTTGTCAGCCAGAATGCTGATGCCGCAGGTCAGCGAGACGCGCGGCAGGCCATCCATCCGGAGTCTGCGCCGCACGGTCCCGTCGTCGCAGAGGTTGCGGTCTGTTTCGTGCCCGAGCAGAAATGCGATACGCCTGTTGTCCAGGCCATCACCGAGGCAAAAACATTCATTCGGGTTCAAGCCTACGGCTTCACCTCGCCAGTGATTCTTCGGGCTTTGGCCGACGCGCAGGTGCGCGGCGTGGATGTGCAGGCGATCCTCGACAAGTCGGACGACCGGGTCGGTCGCGACGACTATGATGCGAAGAGAGGGCACATTAGCGGCGCGCGCTTTACGGCAGAGGCGAACATTCCGACCTGGATCGATGACAGCGTCGCTATCGCCCACAATAAGGTAATCATCATCGATGGTCACTTGGTGATCGGCGGGTCGTACAACTATACCGCCTCAGCGGAGCGGCGAAACGCCGAAAACGTGACATTCATCGATGCACCGAGGGTGACAGATTTTTATCTGACGAACTGGGAGGCACGGAAGGCCGTGTCGCGTCCGTCGCGTTACGAATCCGATGCGGATGACGACGCGTCAGGAAGAGTTGCATCCTCGAAGGCTCGGTAGAGCTTTGCAGACGCGTTCGGCATTCTGCGGTCGCTCGCTCCGCGGTCCGTGACGGCGTAGGGATGGATTCCTGGATGGAGCCCTATCGCCAGGCGCGCCACCGATTACCCACAAGCTGTGGGACGCGGCCAGGCGACACACAAGCTGCTCAAATCCCCACCTCCTCCCCCGTCTGCAACCGGCGCAGCACGTCGCCCCGCCACTGCGCGAACGCATCGCCGCGCCACGCGTCGTGCCGACCCTCGGCATAGGCCAGGGCGTTGCGGTGATAGATCAGCGCATTGCGCCGCGTGGCCAGGAAATTGTCGCGCGACGCGGTGACCTTGCCGGGCACGCCGGTGACCACCGACCCCTCGGGCACCTGCATGCCCGGCGGCACCAGCGCCATCGCGCCGACCACGCAACGGCGGCCCAGTTTCGCGCCGTCCATCACCACCGCGCCGATGCCGATCAGGCAGTCGTCGCCGACCTCGGCCCCGTGCACCACGGCGCGATGCGCGATGGAGCAATAGTCGCCGATCGTCGTGCCGCGGCCGCCGCCGACATGGATGACGGCGCCGTCCTGGATGTTGCAGGCCCGGCCGATGCGCACCGCGGCGCCCTCGGCGCGGATCACCGAATAGGGCCAGAAGCTGCTGCCCTCGCCGGCGCTGACGCGGCCGAAGATGCGTGCGGTGGGATCGACATAGGCGGGGCGGTCGAGCAGGACCTCGGCGCCGAAAGTGAAGGTCATTGGGATGGGCCTTGCGATTGTGCTACCGCAGGTTGCCGGATCGGCGGTGTGCCAGCAATCGCGCGCAGTGCATCGACAGCCGTGCCGGTTGGCGCGGCAGGCGAAGGCCGGACATCCCGGAGCGACAGGATGCGCCCGACACGGCGAGGATGCGGCATCGGGCACGCGGCGAATCGGGCAGCGCGCGATGCAGAGGCGATCTCCGACGCGCCCAACATCCCGGGTTATCCCGGCGTGTGGGACGGCTCATTCCGGTGTTACGAACCGGGCACGCACAACATGCAGCGCCTGAACGGACGGTTGAAGAATGCGTTGCCGTGACCGACGCCGGGGCGACGTCGAGACATCGCATTCCCCGCTACACTGCGCGCAGGACCGCCGGCGGATAACCGGCCGGCGCTTTGCAACGATGCTACCGGCCGATCTCCCGGCTGGTCACATTCTCCTGGTGGTTCAGCATCGCCTGCTCGGCACGCGTGATATGACTGCCGTTCCGGCTGGCCATGTCACGCTCTTCCTGGCGGATCTGATGGTCCTGTTCATGCAGCCGGTGCGCCTGCGCGCCGGTGATCTGTCCGGTGGCCCGCTCCCGGTGAATGCGGGCGTCCTGGTTTGCCAGTCTGCCGTTCACCTGGGTGCGCCGCGGATGATTGCTCTGCCAGACTGTCCTCGCATTCGCGCTGCTGACGCCACTGACCGCGACGGCAGTCAGCACAGCCAGAGCGATCACGACCTGTCGCATGGTAGCCCCCTGTCTGTGGATGTCGTCCGGCACCGATAGACGCAATGATGCTGCAACATCGTATCGCTTCTGCTATTGTATCGTAACGAAGTGCCCAGCCCGCTGAACCGCCTGGTGGCCGGGCGCCGATCAAGCCCGACCCCGGGGCAAAGCCTCGGCGGTCGAGCGAGACTTCGGGGGGGGCGAGGGAAGCACACGGTTGGACCTCGCGATGGCGGTCCTTTTGGTTTACCCGCTTTCCGGCAACCGCCACGTCAACCCCGGAAATCGGGCGAAATCGCGATCGACGGTGATCCATGTGCAGCCGAACTCGATGGCGAGCGCGGCGAACCATGCATCGGTAAGGCGCGGGCCACGCGCATCGGTATCGATGCACAAACGCCGGAAGATGCTCCAGTGCCGATCGCCGGGTTCGACTGCCTGGCAGTGGGGTTGCATCAGGATGTCGTCGCAGAACCCGAACGCCTCCAGAACAGTGCTGGGGGTCTTGAACGCGCGCCGGTTGGTGGTGATCCGTACGACGGCGGCCAACGCGGCCGGCGACACGGCGAACTGCGAATCGCCCGAGATCACAGTGGCAAGCCAGCCCCGGCACAGATCATGCTGCGGCAGGTCCTTGCGGAAGGCATATATCAGGACGTTCACGTCCGGCAGGATCATCCGCCGCGCTGCATCCGCCGGATGTAGTCGAGATCGTCGGCTTCCTGCAGGTTCGCTGCGGACCCCAGTTCGACACCGGGCATCAGGCCGCCGCCTGCCTGGCTGACACGCGGCAGGATACGCTTGGCCGGAGGCGTCCGACGATCGTTCGCCACAACCCGCCGCAATGCTTCTTCAATGAGCGACGTGAGCGTGCGACCCTCGTCAGCGGCTTTGCGCTTGGCGCGGCTGAGAAGGTCCTCGGGCAGTCGGACTGTCGTTCGTTCCACCATATGTCGTGACATACCAGGGATGCCGGCACTATGTCAAACAGCAGCTCGGATCGATACGTCCAACCGTGCTGCAAAGTCGTATCGCGACAGTATTGTGTCGTAACGAAGCGCACGGCTGAAGCGCCGGATCGCACATGCCGTCGCCGCAACGCGCATTGCGATGGCACGACCGGCGGCCGGCTGATAGGTTGGGCGGCATGTCCCCCTCCGCCGCCCTCGCCCGCACCGTGCAAGAGTCCACGGCCGATCCCACCGCAGCCGAGTTGCTCGCTGCCCGGCCGCATCTGGCGATGCATGCCATGGACGGGCTGGTGTTGGAAGCCGTCCCGCTGCGCCGCATCGCCGACGCGCTCGGCACCCCCACCTGGGTGTACGGCGCCGGTACCATGCGCGCCCGCTACCGCGCCCTGGCGCACGCCCTGACCCAGGCCGGGCTGGACGCGGAGCTGCACTATGCGATGAAGGCCAACGACCACCTCGCCGTTATCCGCCTGTTCGCCGCCGAGGGCGCCGGCGCCGACGTGGTCAGCGAGGGCGAACTGCGCCGCGCCCGCACCGCCGGCATCGCCCCCGGCCACATTGTCTTCTCCGGCGTCGGCAAGTCGGAACGCGACCTGCGCCTCGCGCTGGCCGAGGACATCGGCCAGATCAACGTGGAAAGCGCCGAGGAGCTGGACATGCTGTCGGCGCTGGCCGCCGGCATGGGCCGCACCGCCCGCATCGCGCTGCGGGTCAATCCGGACGTGGACGCTGCCACCCATGCCAAGATCGCCACCGGGCGCGCGGGGGACAAGTTCGGCATTCCCTGGGCCGACGCCGCCGCGCTGTACGCCCGCGCCGCCAGGCTGCCCGGCATCGCTCCGGTTGGCCTGGCGACGCATATCGGCAGCCAGATTCTGTCCCTGGCGCCGTTCCGCGCCGCCTATGCGCGCATCGCCGCGCTGGTCACCGACCTGCGCGCCGCCGGCCAGACCGTGGCAACCGTGGACTGCGGCGGCGGCCTGGGCATTCCCTACCGCAACGAGCCGGCGCCCGGCCCGGACGGACTCGCCGGCGCCTTGCGCGCCGCGTTCCACAACCTCGACGTCCGCCTGAAGCTGGAGCCGGGCCGCTGGCTGGTCGCCCCGGCCGGCGTGTTGCTGGCGACCGTCGTGCTCACCAAGCAAACCCAGGGAACCCGCTTCGTCGTGCTGGACGCCGCGATGAACGACCTGGTGCGGCCGGCGATGTACGACGCCTGGCATGGCGTGGTGCCGCTCGCCGCCGCCGACGCCGCCGGCCCGGTGGCGCCGGCCGACATCGTCGGACCGGTCTGTGAAACCGGCGACACGTTCGCGCGAAACCGGCTGCTCCCGATGCTGCAACGCAACGCGCGCGTGGCGATTCTCGACGCGGGTGCGTATGGTTCCGTCATGAGTTCCACCTACAACGCTCGCCCGCTCGCCGCCGAGGTCATGGTGGACGGCGACCGCTGGTCGGTGATCCGCGACCGCCAGACGCATGAGGCGCTCTGGCAGGGCGAGCGTGTGCCGGATTTTCTCCCGTGAGCCCGCCGCCGCCCCGACCTGGCGGGACACCAACCGGCACGACCCCGCCCGGCATCACGCCGCCGCGCACGACCCAGCCGTCGCCGGAAGAGTTGAACCCGATGCTGCGGCGCCTTGCCGAACGCCGCGCGCTGGCCCGTCTTGCCATCCTGTTCGAACGGGTGTGGCCCGCGCTTTGGCCGCCGCTCGGCATCGCCGGCTTGTTCGTCTGCGTCGCCTTGCTCGATCTGCCCAGCCGCCTGCCGGCCGCCTGGCACCTCGCCTTGCTCGCCGGGACAGCGGCCGCGATCGTGGTGCTGCTGGTGCGCGGGCTGTGGTCGGTCCGCGCGCCGGACCAGGCCATGGCCGATCGCCGGCTGGAACGCGCCTCCGGCCTCCAGCACCGGCCGCTCGCGGTGCTGACCGACCGGCCGGCACAGCACGACCCGATGGGAGTCGCGCTGTGGCAGGCGCACCTGGCGCGCACCATCCGGCAGGTGCGGCGGCTGCGCGTCGGCGCGCCGCATCCCGGCCTGCCCCGGCGCGACCGCCACGCCCTGCGCGCCGCGCTGGTGGTGGCGCTGATTGCCACGCTCGGCATTGCCGGGCCGGACGCCCCTGCCCGCCTGCTCGCCGCGCTGCAACCGACGCTGCCCCGCCTGCCGGAGCCACCCGCGACCGAGCTGCAAGCCTGGATCACCCCGCCGGCCTACACGCATCTGGCGCCGGTGTTCCTCAAGCCGGAGGGCGGCGCGGTGTCGGTTCCGGCCGGCTCCCACCTGACGGTCAGCGTGACCGGCGGCGCCGGCACGCCCACCCTGTCGCTGGACGCCCACGGCACCGCGTTCCGCGCCCTGGACGCGGGCAGCTTCCAGGCCGACGGCGACCTGACCCAGGGCGGCCGCCTCGCGGTCCGCCGCAACGGACGCGAGCTGGCCGGCTGGGACCTCGCCGTGGTGGTCGATCGGCCGCCCAGCGTCGCCTGGACGGAGAAGCCTGGAGCCGCCGGGACCAGCCAGGAAACCCGCCTGCCCTGGACGGTGAACGACGACTACGGGGTGGTGTCGCTACAGGCCGAGCTGCGGTTGAAGGACCGGCCGGAGGCGCCGCCGCTGGTGGTTTCCATTCCGCTGCCCGGCGGCTCGCCGAAAGCCGCGCACGGGGTGAACCAGCAGGACCTGACCGCGCATCCCTGGGCCGGCCTGCCGGTCATTGCGCGGCTGGTGGGACGCGATGCGCCGGGCCAGGCGGGCAGCAGCGCGGACGCCATCGTCACCCTGCCGGAGCGGCCGTTCCAGAACCCGGTGGCGCGCGCGCTGATCGCCATCCGCAAGGGGCTCAGCCTGCATCCGGAGGATCGCGACAGCGCGGTGGACGCGCTCGACACGCTGCTCATGCAGCCGCAGCTTCTGGGCGACGATTTCGGCGCCTACGTCAATCTCAGCGGGCTGTATTACCTGCTGGAGCGCGACAAGTCGCCGACCGCGGTCGACCAGGCGCAGGAGCGGCTGTGGCAACTCGCGCTGCATCTGGAGGAGGGCCAGACCGAGCAAACCGCCCGCGCGCTGGACCAGGCGCGGCAGGCGGCGCGGGATGCGCTGAGCCAGGCGATGAAGGACCCGACCGACGCCAACCGCCAGGCGCTGGAGCAACGATTGCGCGAGTTGCAGCAGGCGATCGAGCAACACATGCAGGCTCTGCAGGAGGAGGCGCGGCGGAACCATGAGGAGCTGCCGTTCGATCCGCAATCGCAGCATTTGTCGAACCGCGACTTCGAGCAAATGGCCGAGGCGGCGCGCGAGGCGGCGCGGGAAGGCCGTATGGATCAGGCGCAGCAGCGCATGGCGGAGCTGGAGCGGATGCTCGACCAGTTGCGCAATGCCCGTGCCGAGCATGGCAAGGCGGGGCAGCAGCGCGCGCAGCAACGCCAGCGCGGGCACCAGCAGATGGGCGCGCTACAGGACATGATCGGCCGCCAGGGCGGCTTGCTGGACCACGCGCAGGGCCGCGCCGATGCGGAGACGCGGCCGCGCTTCGGCCCGGCGCCGACCCAGCCGACCGATCCCGATGCGGAGCGCCAGGCCGACCAGCGTGTGCAGCAGGCGCTGCGGCGGGCGCTCGGCGAGCTGATGCAGCAGTTCAGCGACCTGAGCGGCGAGCTGCCGCCGAGCCTGGGCGAAGCGGATCAGGCGATGCGCGAGGCGGGGCGGGCGCTGGGCACCGGCGACGACAAGGGCGCCGGCGGGCAAGAGCAGAAGGCGATCGAGGCATTGCAGAAGGGCGGACGGGAGATGGGCCAGGCGATGGCCCGGCAGTTCGGCCCCGGCCAGCAGGGCGAGGAGGGCGAAGGCGACGACGGCAGCGCCGAGGGGCAGTTGATGTTGCAGGAGGGACGCGGCGACGGCAGCGGCAACGGCGCGTTGCCCGGTGCGCCCGGACGGGCGGACAGCCGGCGCGACCCGCTCGGCCGGCATTACGGCCAGGGCAGCTCCGGCGCCGACGAGGGCGACGACGTGACGGTGCCGGAAGAGCGCGAGCGCCAGCGCACCAGGGCGATCGAGGAGGAGTTGCGCCGCCGCGATGCCGATCGGGAACGGCCGCAGGAGGAGCTGGATTATATCGGGCGGCTGCTGAAGGGATTCTGAGGCGGTGGGGGTACGGGGCGCTTTTCCGATTTTGTGCGAAAGAAGCGCCCTTCTGCCCCGTGCGGCCATTGCGCGTTGACCACCGGCCGGCGGCGGCCGGCCGACCCTCAATGAGAGATTTTCCTGCTGTCGGCCGCGGGAGAAAATTCCTCCTGCTTTCTTGCTGGGAGCGAAGCGACGCGACAATCTCCGGCATGATGACGTTGACGGCCGCAGGGTATGGGATCGACGGGCGGGTGGCGGCTGTGACCATGCCTCGCCAGGCGCATCCTGACGCGGTTTCCAGGTAGCGCATGCCGACTGGCGCGACACGCGGGCAATCGCGACTTGTCCCGCAAGGCCGAGCAGGACTTGTCCCGCTGGGCCTTGCGGGGCTGACGCTGGTGCTGACGGCGGTTTTTCTGTTCGCGCATTCCCGCTATCCCGGCGTTCCGGCGGCCGGCACCGAGGCCGGCGGCTGGAGCACCTGGGCGGATCAGGCGAAGTACCTCGAGGCGGCCCGCGCCTGGGCCGCGTGGGATCTCACACCGGCGCGGCATTGGTATCCGCCCGGCTATGCCCTGCTGGGTGCGCCCTTCCTTCCGATCACGCCGTACGATCGCTTCCTGCTGCCCAACCTCGCCTGCCTGATCGCGAGCCTGTTCGCCTGCGCGGCGTTGGCCCGGCGGATGTTCCCGCAAGGTCGTTACGCCAGCGTGTGGGGTGCCGCGGCGTTCCTGGTGGCCAGCGTCGGCACGCTGCCGGGCTTGAAATCCTGGCTGGTGCCGTGGACGACAACGCCGGCGGCGGCGCTCACCTTCGCCGCGTTCGTGGCGGTGCTGCGGCTCGCGGAACGCCCCGGCATCGGACGCGCCGTGCTGGCGGGCGCAGCGGTCGGCGGCATAACGCTGTTCCGGCCCGGCGATGCCGTGCCGGTCGCGCTGGCCGCCGCGGTGGCGCTGACGCCGCGCTTGCTCACCATGGCGGTCCGCCCGGCTGCCGCGGTCGCCGCCTCGGCGGTGCTCGCTACTGCGGCAGTGGCCGCCGTGACCGCCGGCATCATCGCCGCCACGTCGGGATTCGGCCACGGCACCTATTACGCCCTGACGGCCGATCAAGGCTTCGAATTCCGCCTGCTGCCGCTCCGCTGGGTCTCGCTGGTGATCGACCCGCGCCCGTTATTCGACGGCGTCGGAACCGAGCGCGTCGAACCGGGCCTGCATCGCAGCCTGGCCGAAGTGTTTCCCTGGATGATAGCCGGCGTCGGCGGCTTGGCAGCCTGCTGGTTCGGCCGCGACGAGAAACGCGTACATGTGCTGCTGGCGACCTGGCTCGCGGCGCATATGGCGCTGCTGCTGTGCTACCGCGTCCTGCATATTTTTGGCCTCTGGCTCTACGGAAACTATCACTATTTCAAAGTGACGCAGCCGGTCTTTCTGCTGTTTGCGCTGGTACTGGCGGTGCGACTTGCGGACCGTGCGACGCGTTGGCGGGCGGGGTTCGCGGCGGTGGCGGCGATCGTGCTGATGTTCGGCTGGCGCGCCAGCCTGGTGTCGATGCCGGAGGAGGTGGCGGCGGCAACCTCCGGCGGCGTTGCCATCCCCAGCCTGGGATCGCTCGACGATGCAGCGATCGTTCAGGCAACCGGTACCTGGAACGAAATCAATTCCAAGGCGAATGTTCTGACCATCGACGGTGTGCGGTTTCGCAGTCCGCATGATTTCAGGCTGTATCCCCGAAGCACGGATTGCCTGTTGGTGCCGCTGCGGCCGTTGCCGCCCCACCCAGGGGTACTAACAGTTGCCGATGGGCTGCGCGTCGTGCCGGGCGTGCCGGCGGTGAAGGTGCGTCAGACAATGTCGTTCGGGCTACCTTGCCTGTTCGGTCTGGCCGGAAGCGCGGTGTGCGGTAGCCTCGGCGCACCATTGATACCGTCCCGGTAGGGCCGCCACCGGCGGCCGCGGATGGCGACGGAATTCTCCGCGGACCCGGTTCGAACGCCACGCACTATGTTAGAATGACCGATGCAACGAAGAGGCCGGTCCGCCGATGCCTGACCCATTGCCGAGCACATGGCTACGTATCGCCTGCGCCAGCGTGGGGCATTGGCAGCACAGGTCGTGGGCGTTCGCGCTGATGGTTGTGCTGGGATACGGTCTGGCAACGTTGCCGATCCTGGCGCGGCACGGCTTCGACCCGTCGGCGTTCATCATCGCCGGGGACCATTTTGTTGACGCCCGGCAACTGGCGTCACCGATCATCGTCCAGCCGAACTCGAGCGGATACGATGGGGAATTCTACTACCGGATGGCACTCTCGCCGTTCCGATTGCAACAGGCAGCATTCGGCGTCGAACTCGACCATCCAGCCTACCGCGCGCGGCGGATCTTCTATCCCCTTCTGGTATGGGCGGTAACATTCGGGCATGCCGCTGCGGTGCCCGTCACGATGTATCTGGTCAATCTGCTCGGACTCGCCGCCATGGCGATGTTCGCGATGCATCTGACTGCCCGCTTGCAGCTTCCCGCCAAGCTACCGCTTGCGATCATGTTATGGCCGGGGTTCATCATCGCCTTGACCCACGACACGACGGAAATCCTCGCGGCAGCGCTTCTGCTGGGCGCGATCGATGCATACTTCGCGAAACGCCTGCTGGTCTATTGCGTGCTGGGTGGGTTGGCAACGCTGACGCGTGAAACCAGTGTCCTGGTTCTCGCCGGGGTCCTGTGTTTCGAGACGATCCAGACTATCAGGACCGCGGGAGGCGCTTTGCGCTGGCATCGCGTGCTGATCTGCGGCCTGGCCCTGGCCCCGTTTCTGCTGTGGCAGGCAGCGCTGCATCTGGTCTGGAGCCACGCATCGCAGGCAGGCACAAATAATCTCGGCTGGCCGCTTCTCGGTGCCGTCATCATGTTGCGCGATACGCTGACCGGCGCGAAACAATTCGTCCAACCGAACCGTGCCATCCTGGACGCTGCGGTGCGGGCCTATGTGGTTGTCAGCGCCGGATGGTTGCTGGGGTTTTGCGCTGTTGTCGCGGCGCGGACACCGGTCGTGCTGCGTCTGGCAGGTGCCGGGGCACTGGCGGCCGGCTGGCTGCCGGTCATTGCCTTGATGTCCCTGCTGACCGCCGGTGGGCCCTGGGTCGATCGGAATGCGTATTTCCGGGCCTTTACCGAGTGTTATGTCGTCGGTTGCCTGGTTCTCGGGCTGCGGCCCCCAGCGCGGTGGTTGGTCCGCTTGATGTTAGCCGGTGGTACGCTGGCGTTACTCGGTGCGTTGGTGCTGACGGTAGGCGAGAAATAACGCCGCGCGTGGCGAGGCGTGCGGTCGTGATCGTCAGCGCCTGCGGCACCGCCCGCTCCACCGTCATGACCGGCCTTGACCCAGACATCGATCGCGGCACCGCGGTTGCATAGAGGACCGGGCCAAGCCCGGCCATGACGGGGGAGCGCCGGAGATGGCCCGGTGCTACTCCCAAGGCGTCTCAGCCGCGGCGTTGCGCCCCGAAATGCGGCCAAACGCCAGGCATTCCCCGATATTTCCGGTACCCTGATACAAATAGCTATAGATCGAACCCAGTTCTCCCGCGCTGTACAGCCTTGCGATGGGTGTGCCTCCAGGCCGCACAATCTGCCCCTTCTCATTGCGTCTCGGGCCGCCTTGCGTATTGAGCATCGAAGGCGAGAGTTCAACCGCATAAAACGGTGGGTTGACGATGGGCTCCATCATCAAGGTTCGGCCGAAATCCGGGTCGTGCCTTGCTTCACAATAGCGGTTCCACCGGCTGACCGTGTCTGCCAGCGTCGCGGGGTCGAGTCCCACGACCGCGGCAAGCTTCGCCAGGCTGTCACCGATTTTGACCCAACCCTTCGCGAGTTCGGCGCTGTTGTCCTCGCTCCAATCGTAGCGCTCGATTATTTGCGTCCAGCCGTGGCTGGGGTGCTTGTCGTAAAGTGGGCCGGAGGAAAACAGGGTGTGGTCGAGGATCAGAAACATCGGGCATGGGGTGGACAGCGGGAGCCAGCAGCCATTCACCGGGATTTTCCCGTGCCGGGTCTTATACTTTTCATCGGTGAAGCGCCTGGCATCCGGGCCCACCACGATCATGCCGCCGGGTATTTTCTTGCTGTAGTGCAACGCCTGCATCGAGAATGAGGTCCGGATTTCCGGCACCTTCAAGGCCATGGAAGGGCCAGCGTAGTTGTTCATGTGCCACAGGTCAGCCCCGACCGACATCGCCATCGTAATGCCGTCGCCTTCGTTGTACGGCGTGCCGGAGGTGTAGCAGTAGGGGACGCCAGGGAGGTAATTGCGGATCATTTCCTGGTTGTTTTCGAAGCCTCCGCAAGTCAGCACCACCGCCTTGCGGGCCTTGACGTCGATCGACTTGTTGCCCTGCTGGGCGCGGACACCCAGGATTTCCTTGGTGACGTCGTGTTGGATGAGTTGTCTGCCCGGCGTTTCATACAGAATGGAGATCGGGCGTTGCTTGACCAGGCTTTCGAACCGTTTCCAGGTATTGGAATAGCCGTAGGTCGGCCCATCGTGGAACTTGTGCACGCAGTCCGAGCCAGGCAGGTCGGGAAACTCGATGCCGACCGGCGGATGTTGATGCTCTTGCGGGTCGCCGCCGAGGCTTTCGAGCCATGCATTGTTCTTGCCCATCTCCTCCGCCCACACCCGTACCATGGGCTCCGGCACGGTGTGGGGTCCGCACAGGGCGGTGAGATAGGCGGCGGCCTTCTCGGACGACGAGGTGTTCAGATAGCCCTGGCCGGCGACCCGCGTGTTGCCGCCTTCCTGGCCTTCGGGCGCCTTTTCCAGGATGACGACCTTGGCTCCCAGGTCGTGCGCCGTGACCGCGGCGGCGACGCCCGCCGCCCCGAATCCGACCACGACAACGTCGGCTTCCACGTCCCAATGACGCGGCACTGAAGGTTGACCCTGCATGACGTATTCCCGCTGGTGAAATCGTTGTTCACTCGGCCGGCACGACCCCGATATGAATGCGGCGCTTTCCTGTCACGTTGCTGCGCCGCTGGCTCGCTCCCATCGGAGCGCTTTCGGTCTGACCGGGTCATGCTGCTTGCCTCGGCGAGGCGTCCTCTTGTTAGTGCTAGCCCTAACGCCATGTTACTACGATGGAGCGCCGCGGCAAACCCGGCAATCCGACCCACCAGCAGAGCAGGCGCAGGCGCTGCTGGCGCCGCGCGGCATTATTGGGATAGCGTTCCTTGCACGGGATTCTGAGACGGTCACTAGACTACGAGACGACTGTGACGCGCCGCCAGTCATCACGCCGCGACATCGCCGGGGTCGCCTGCCTGGCTGCCGCCGCAGCCGGCACGTGATCCTGCCTCGCTCGTGGGCCCGCAACGGCCCAGACCATGCCGCATGTCGCGCACGCCGTCAGCGGTGAAAAACTCGTGCCGCCTGCCGTGTCACCCTGCTGACCGCCCACGGCCGAGGCAGCGTCCGATGCGCCTGCACGACCTTCCGCTGGCGCACCGCACCACCGGTCGCGTCGCGCGACCGGTGGTGCGCCAGGAGCGGCAGAACCCTATGCACCTGTACGACCGGCCGTCAGCGCACCACACCGCCGGTCACGCCCCGTAGCCGGCATCGCGCCAGGGAAGGCAGAACCCTATGCACCTGTACGGCCTGCCGCGCGCGCACCACACCGCCGGTCACGCCGCGCAACCGGCACCGCGACAGCGAGCGCCGGACCCTTCCCGGTCAGTCCTGCACAAACTCGCCCGACTTGCCACCGGCCTTGTGCACCACCCGCACCGCCTCGATCCGCATCCCCCGGTCCACCGACTTGCACATGTCGTAGACCGTCAGCGCCGCCACCGAGGCCGCGGTCAGCGCCTCCATCTCCACCCCCGTCTGGCCGGTGGTGCGCACCGTGGCGGCGATCTCCACCGCCGCCTCGCCAGCCGTCAGCTCCAGCGTCACCGCGCTGATCGGCAACGGGTGGCAGAGCGGGATCAATTCCGCCGTGCGCTTGGCGGCCATAATCCCCGCAATTCGCGCCACGCCAAGCACGTCGCCCTTCCTTGCGGTCCCCGCGCGGATCATTGCCGCGGTTTCCGGGCGCATGGCCACCCGGGCGCGCGCCGTGGCGCTGCGGTCGGTTGCGGGCTTGGCGGACACATCCACCATGGCGGCGTTGCCGGCGGCATCGAAGTGGGTGAAGCCGGTCACCGGCGTTCATCCCCTCTCCCGCGAAGCGGGAGAGGCTGGGTGAGGGTGCAGCGTGCGGTTGGCATCGCCCTCACCCGGCCTCTCCCGCAGCGCGGGAGAGGGGAACTCCCTCGCCCAGCAGCGCCCTTGTCGCCGCCGTCACGTCGGGCTGGCGCATCAGGCTTTCCCCCACCAGGAAGCACTGGGCGCCCGCCGCGGACAGGCGCCGCAGGTCGTCAGTCGAGCGGATGCCGCTCTCCGCCACCATGAAACGGTCGGCCGGCACCAGCGGGGCCAATTGCTCCGTGATTGCAAGATCGGTCTGTAACGTCTTCAAATTACGATTGTTTATGCCGAACAGATTGGTCTCCAACCCGAGCGCCCGTTGCAGCTCCCGCTCGTCATGCACCTCGACCAGCACGTCCATGTCGAGCGCCCGAGCCACACCCTCCAGCTCACGCGCCTGGCCGTTCCCCAGCGCCGCCATGATCAGCAGGATACAATCGGCCCCCATCGCCCTGCTCTCGTAAACCTGCCAGGGGTCGAGGATGAAGTCCTTGCGCAGCACCGGCAGGTCCACCGCGGCGCGGGCTGCCATCAGGTGCGCCGGGCTGCCCTGAAAGTGCGGCGCGTCCGTCAGCACCGACAGGCAGGTGGCGCCGCCGTCGCGGTAGGCCCGCGCCAGTGCGGCCGAATCGAAGTCCGGGCGGATCAGCCCACCGGACGGCGAGGCCTTCTTGATCTCCGCCACCAGCCCATAGCGCCCCGCCGCGACGGCGCGCTTCAGCGCCCGGCCGAAACCCCGCGTCGGGTCGGCGTGCGAGGCGATCTCGTAGCGCAGCCGCTCGATGCCGCGCTCGGCCTTGCGGCGCGCGACCTCGGCCTGGGTGTCGGCGCAAATGCGTGCCAGCACGTCCGGTGGCGTCGTTGTGTCGTTCGGCATCCGCTCTCCTCGGCGCCCATTGGGTATCCCAAGTCGCTATCCAGCGTCGCCATTGCAGCGTCGGCCATCCCAGAGCCGCCATCCCCCGGAGCCGCTACCCAAGGTTCGGTCTCAACGCGCGGCGGTTTCGCCCAGGCTGGTCTCGCGGCGCAGCGCCTGTAACGCGGCCAGCGCGGCGCCGGATGCAATGGAATCGGTGGCGATGCCGGCGCCTTCCCGCAAGTCCCCGGCGCGGCCGGCGACCACCAGCGCGGCGGCGGCGTTCAGCACGACGGTGTCGCGGTAGGGGCCCTGCGCGCCTTCCAGCAGGGCGGCCAGGCTGGCGGCGTTCAGCGCGGCGTCGCCGCCGGCGATCGCCTCGATCGGGGCACGCGGCAGGCCGGCGTCTTCCGGGGTGACGGTGAAGGCGGTCACGCTGCCGTCGCGCAGCGCAACCACCTGGTTCTCGCCGGCCACGGTCAGCTCGTCGAGGCCGCGGCCGTGCACGATCCAGGCCGACTCGCTGCCCAGCGCGTCGAGCGTTTCGGCCATCGGCCGCGCCCATTCGGGAGCGAACACCCCGGTGAGCTGGCGGCGGACCCGCGCCGGATTGGCCAGCGGACCGAGCAGATTGAAGATGGTGCGCGTGCCGAGTTCGACCCGGGGGCCGGCAGCGTGGCGCATCGACGGGTGGTGGCGCGGCGCGAACAGGAACACGCAGTTGGCGGCGCGCAGGATATCGGGCAGCCGCGCCATCGGTGCATCGACGTTCACCCCGAGGGCGGCCAGCACGTCGGCGCCTCCGGTGCGCGAGGACAGTGCGCGGTTGCCGTGCTTGGCCACCGGGACGCCGGCGCCGGCGACCACGAAGGTGACGGCGGTGGAGACGTTCAGCGTGCCGGCGTTGTCGCCGCCGGTGCCGCAGACATCGATCGCACCGTCGGGCGCGGTGATCGCGGTCATCCGGTTGCGCATGGCGAGGACGGCGCCGGTCAGTTCCGCCACCGTCTCGCCGCGCACCCGCATGGCCATCAGCAGGGCGCCGATCTGGGCCGGGGTGGCCTCGCCGGACATGATGATGTCGAAGGCGATCTCGGCGTCGGCGGCGGACAGCGTCTCGCCGGTGGCGAGGCGGGCGAGGATGGGTTTCAGGTTGTTGGACACGCGCGGGCCGGGGTCAGGCGGCGCGCGCGGGCTGGTTGCTGCCGCGGGCGAGCGCCAGGAAGTTGGCCAGCAGTTTGTGGCCATGTTCCGAGGCGATGCTCTCCGGGTGGAACTGCACGCCGAAGACCGGGAGCGTGCGGTGGCGGAGGCCCATGATCAGCCCGTCCTCGGTCCAGGCGGTGACGACGAGGTCGGCCGGCAGCGTGGCGCGATCGACGATCAGGCTGTGGTAGCGGGTGGCGGTGAAGGGGGTGGGGATGCCCTCCATGATATCGGTGCCGGCATGGAAGATCCGGCTGGTCTTGCCGTGCATGGGCGCCGGCGCCCGCACCACGGCGCCGCCGAACGCCTGGCCGATCGCCTGGAGGCCGAGGCAGACTCCCAGGATGGGGATTTTTCCCGCCGCGGCGGCCACCAGGTCGAGGCAGATGCCGGCCTCGTTGGGCGTGCACGGGCCGGGCGACAGCACGATCGCCTCCGGCTGGCGCGCCAGGGCCTCGGCGACGGTGAGCTTGTCGTTGCGCACGACCTCGCAGCGCCCGCCCACATCGCCCAGGAAGTGGTAGAGGTTGAAGGTAAAGCTGTCGTAGTTGTCGATCAGCAGGAGCATCGCGGCAGCATCCTTGCCCCGCGGCGGGCGGCCGGTCAACGTTTGGCTGGCGTGGCGGGGCCGAACTGCGCCGCGAGCCTCGCGTCGACCTCCTCGACGGAAAATTCCTCGGGATCGAAGTCTTCGTCCAGCCACTCGGACATCTCCTCGTGGTCGGGATGTGTCGGGTCGGCCCTGACCTCAAGGAGGTGCGGATAGCCGTAGCGACCGCCGCTGTCCTCCGGCGGACAGGCCCGCTTGCCGGCGATGCAGGCCGGGTAGTGCTGCCCCTCGACGCGGGGGACCGTGCCCTCGATGACGATCAGGTGCTCCCAGTCGTCGCCGAAGTCGTAGGTGTATTTGAAGCGGACGACGCCTCGGTTGCGGATGCCGGCGAGGGTCAGGCGGGCCTCGTTCTCCACCTCATCGGTGGTGCTCGGATCGCCGTAGCGGTGGCCGGCGATGTCGAAGTCGTGCAGGTGCGCGTCGCCCCAACCCATGCTGGTCTGGATGACCTCGTGCAGATCGCGCAGGGTCATGCCGGCGGGAACGAGGAGCCGGCGCCAAATCGGCGGACTCAGGCCGGTCAGAGTCACCTTCAGTTTGGTGATGTATTCGGATGTCGCGGCTTTCCTGGCCATGGCGGGTCCTTTGGGGTGCGCGAGGTTTGGCGGTGCCAACCGCTCGAATTCCTGGCCCGCGGATTACGCGAATGGTTGCGGTGCCGCCAGAGTGACTGTCCCACCGGAGATCCGATGCCGTGCGCCCTGCAAAACTGATGGGGCCGTCAGCATCCCCCCATCGCGCATCCCCACGCCGGGGATTGCGAATTTCAGGCTTGAACGAGTCACGGCAGCGGGGGGCCTTGCAATTGAGTCCAGAGGACGGTGAGGATCATCCGCCCGCAGTTCCGGCGGAACATCCGATCGGCGGGGTGAAGCACCGCCTAATCATGTAATATATACAGCCCTCGTAGTCTGCGACGAAGCCCGGTCACGTCGTTTACCCGTGTGCCCCTGATATCGAGGTTTCGCAGGGCGGTGAGGTCCGCGAGCGGGGTCACGTCGCGCACGTGCGTGTCCGCGAGACCGAGGGTGTTCCTGCAGCAGGTCGCACAGCGGGCTGGACCAGTTCCAGTTCGTTATTCTGGGCACGCGGTTGAAGTGTCCCCGGACCGCTGCCGAAATTTCCGCCCGGGCTCGGTCGTAGCCCTCTTCGATGCGGGACC